>JAFXOC010000645.1 GCA_017529085.1 Selenomonadaceae bacterium
GGAGATGATGCCGCGCATATTGGCTAGGCATCATTGGGGCAGTACGGACGGAGGGCAGTATCCTTTTCTCCTTGAAGGTCAATACGGCCTTGATTTTGAAGGAGTTTCAGGTTGACGACAAAGTATTCAAGCTAATTTTACGGCTCAAAACATCAGATGAGCCAGATAATTTTAAAAATTCCATCATCACATTCATGAAAACGGACAGGAAAGAGTGGGCGCGATTGCTGAAGAACAAGAAAATCCTTTACAAAAGGGACAATAAAGGGTAGAATGAAGGCGGCAAACGAATAGCCGTTTGAGGTGGTAGATTTCGTCCGGACCACACGCCGCTGGCACGACAAGGGCTAACGCCCTGAGTAGATGCAGGAGACTCGGACGCCTGCCAAGCGGCTATTCGCATTGTTTTTGTTGTAAAGTATTGGCACTAAAGCGCTTTTGAAATTAACTTTTCAAGAGTGCTTTTTTCATTTGTCTTTCAGCTGTTTAAAAAAATGAGTTTTGTTGACAAAACTGTTGACAAGAAATCGTTGAACCTTTGATTTATTGGGGTAGAAAAATTTTTTTATTTACCTTAGAGGTAAATAGTTGAAAATTTTTTCACACTCGTTTTACAATATCGCAGATTTTTCACTTCTAATGATTTACTTTGTATCAACAAAGTGTTATACTAAAGAAAAAAATTTTTGGGGGGAATTTTTATGGCTAAAACGGATACCATCACGTTAAGGGTTGATCCCGATTTAAAACATGAAGCGGAAGAATTGTGCGAAGAAATGGGGCTGACCCTTTCAGCGGCTTACACTATGTTTTTAAAGGCTGTTGTGCGTACTAGGTCAATACCGTTTAAAATATGTGTTTCAAAAGATCCATTTTGGTCGGAGAAGAATCAGAAGCATCTTATAGAGTCAATTCAAGAACTTGATGCCGGACGGGGAAAGGAGCACGAGCTTTTAGATGCGTAAAATATGGTCTTCTCGCTCGTGGGAAGAATATCTTGAATGGCAAAACAGGGATAAAAAAATCCTTCAACGCATTAACAAGCTAATAAAAGATATTGAACGCAACGGCGTTTTAAACGGTATCGGTAAACCCGAACCGTTAAAACACTATCTTACCGGCTGGTACAGTCGTAGAATTGACGAGAAAAACCGTTTGATATACCGATGAGGTTTGTTTTAGCGTGAAACAGTGTATGGAGAAAAGTTTGTAAAAATTAAAAAACAATAGCAGGAAAAAATTTTTTTTTATAGAATGGAGGTGGTGAAACATCTTTATAGGAAGGTGGTAATATGGCGACTAAAAGTTTTTTAAAAAATATCAATATTAAAAGTTATGACCAAGCAAAAAATTTGGCTGAAGCTCTCGAACGTGCAGAAAGGCACGCCGGCAAAGAAGTAATTTTAAAGCATTCGGTAACAGAATTAAGGGGCGATAAGGCTAAAGATTTCATAATGCGCTACGGGGAAAGTGTTTTATGAGCGGCTACACTAAAGTGAATTTAATGGATTTATCCGACATGACAGAACTTGAAAAGGTTTATGAAATCATTTCGGGTTTTTCTTGTCCCTATAACCTAGATGTTGAGGTTTTTTTGAAGGAAAAAGCCCTAATGTTTTCTCAACAGAGAATAGCTTCTACTTATCTGATATTTTCTTCTTATAAAGAAAAACCGGTATTAGTCGGATATTTTGCGTTAGCTACAAAATATTTTCACATTGACGCAAAGAAACCCGGTGGTATTAGCAAAACTCTATTTAAACGAATAAAAAAATTTGCAGTACATGATAAAGAGTTAGGCAAACAGATTATTGCCGCGCCCTTGATAGGGCAATTAGGAAAGAATTACTCTAATGATCACGACAAATTAATCACAGGAGACGAACTTCTTAAAATCGCTTGCGACACGGTACGCGAGGCTTTGCGAATTGTCGGCGGAAAGTTGGTTTATCTGGAATGCGAAGATACGCCGTCTTTAATAAAATTCTATGAAGACAACGGCTTTTATAATTTTGGTAGAAGAGAATTAGATGGTGACGAAAAAGACCGAATGTCCGGCAATTATTTGATACAAATGCTAAAATATTTGGGGTAAACACTCTTGCCCTCTATGGTTGTTTCCAAAACGGAGACAGCCTTTTTTTTCGCTTCACCGCTTACCCACATTTTTTTAGACAAGCGTTCTAAATGCAATCCTTTTTGCGTTTGATTGAAAGCGAAGTTTAGCTAATGGTTTTTTGTTTGACATACCTTATTTTACAGGATATACTGTAGAAAACAGGCGATTTTATTTGAAAATGCAATACGTGAAACGCAAATATTTTGAAGGGAGTGGGAGTATGGGCGTTTATCTTAACCCCGGCGACGATAAGTTTTTGATGGCAATACAATCTGAAATTTATGTGGATAAAAGCGAAATCCTTTCCAGACTTAATTGTTATTTTCGTACGGAAAGCCGCTTTATCTGCGTCAGTCGCCCTCGCCGCTTCGGCAAATCCATGACCGCCAATATGGTTGTTGCGTATTACGATAGAACCGTAAACGCTGCCGAAACTTTTAAGGGACTTAAAATCGTAAACGATACGAGTTTTGAAAAACATTGCAATGCGTACGATGTTATTCAGGTTAATATGCAGGATTTTTTAAGCAGAACAAACAGTATGGACGAATTTTTACGGAGTTTAAAAAAAAGGTTATTGTTTGATTTGTTAAAAGAATATTCCGATATAGATTGCTACGACCCGAATGATTTAATCGAAACAATGTCGGATATTTACGCAAATACAAATCGCCCGTTCGTTATCATTATAGACGAGTGGGACGCTGTTTTTAGGGAATACAAAGGAAGGAAAGATTGGCAGGAAAAATACCTGGACTTTCTGCGCGCTTGGCTTAAAGATAAAAATTATGTGGGACTTGCCTATATGACTGGGATTTTACCCATAAAAAAATACGGCACCCACTCCGCGCTCAATATGTTTAACGAGTTTTCCATGGAAAATCCAGGGAAATTGGCAGAATTTGTCGGTTTTACAAAAGACGAAGTCGAAGCTCTTTGTAAAAAGTATAATGTGAATTATGAAGAGTGTAAAGCGTGGTACGACGGGTATTCTTTTGCGGCTTACGGCGTAAAAGAAGTTTATAATCCGCGTTCGGTGGTTTGCGCAATGGAAAACGGCGTTTTTGACAATTATTGGAATAAAACCGAGACTTTTGAAGCGCTTAAAATTTATATCGATCTTAATTTTGACGGTTTAAAAGAAGCGATTATCGCTCTGATGTCGGGAGAACATTATCGTGTCAATACAAAGAATTTTACGAATGATATGAGCACATTTAACGATAAGGACGATGTGCTTACGTTGCTCATACATTTAGGTTATTTGGGATATGATTTTAATACAAGCAGCGTTTTTATACCAAATCAAGAAGTTTTAACCGAATACGCCAATTCCGTGCGTTCCGCTGATTGGCAAACTGTTGCGGAGGCGGTTAAAACTTCTGAAGAACTGTTAGAAAGCGCGCTCTCCATGAATTCTGAGAAAGTTGCCGAGTACATTGATTCAGCTCATTTAGAAACAAGTTATCTAACCTACAACGATGAAAACGCGCTTGCGTATACAATTTCTCTTGCTTTTTATACGGCTCGTCGAAAATATCTTATAGTGAGAGAATTTCCCACGGGAAAAGGCTTTGCGGATATTGTTTACCTTCCTCGCCCGACGCATCTGAATTTACCCGCTATGATCGTTGAATTAAAATGGGATAAATCCGCTAAAACCGCTATCCGGCAAATAAAAGAGAAGCAATATATCCACGCATTAAAAGATTATACGGGAAAAGTTCTTTTAGTCGGTATAAATTATGATAAAACTTCTCGCAAACACAGTTGCGAGATAGAGGAATTTGAAATAAATTCGAAATAAATTTTCGAAATAAATTTTCGAAATAAATTTTCGAAATAAATCTTTGGAGCCATTGCCATGCGAAAAATTTTAGTATTTGTCTTTCTGATCACCGCTATTTTTACCCGTCCCGTTCTTGCCGCAGATTCGTGGGCAATCGCCGCCGAAGCGTTGGGAGTTTACGCCGCATACAGAAGCGCGTTATCTTCCATGCTGGAAATGGGCGAAAACGTCCACGCGCAAGTTGAAACCCGCAGAATTGATTTAAAAGAGAACGGGATTGACGAAAACAAAGAGGATAACGAGATTGTAAACCGCATTATGACAAAACTTACCCAACAGGGAGACTACGCCCTTCGCGCAAATTCCCTGCCCTTTTTGTGGACGGTGAACAACAGCAATCGGTTTAACGCTTCGTGTTATCCTACCAATTATATCAGTATTAATAAGGGACTTTTGCGGGCGTTGGAAAAAGACGACAGCGCACTTGCGGCGGTGTTCGCCCATGAGATGATTCACGGGCTTATGCAGCACAGCGCTCACAGTTACGCAGAGGTTATGGCGGGAATGATGGCGGGAGCCGTACTTGGCGCAAACGGCGCGCGTATAGATTGGGAAAGATTAAACGGCATGATTGGTTAC
The DNA here is from genome assembly GCA_017529085.1 of Selenomonadaceae bacterium. Classification (GTDB taxonomy): domain Bacteria; phylum Bacillota; class Negativicutes; order Selenomonadales; family Selenomonadaceae; genus RGIG9201. Next base: position 4,548 of record JAFXOC010000645.1, read on the forward strand.
GGCGTGGCGAAAAACGTGATACTTCCCGCGGAAGAGGAAGCCGACGAAAAGGGATTTTACCTTATGACAAGCGCGGGATTTCATCCCGGCGGCGGCGCTATGGCTATGAGCCGCATGAATCATTATCTGCGCTACGAAACCACCGATATATTCGAACTTGCAAGCGATGAGAAAGATAACAAAACCGTAAGCGACCATCCCGAAACCGAGGACAGAGAAAAGAAACTTGCCGCGCTTATGACCGAATACGGCGTGGGTCACGTTGAAGTGAGGGAAAGTTCCAAGGTTTACCTTGACGGTAAACTTATTTTTACCGCAAAAGATACGGGAAGAGGCTACGACAACCGCCCCGAAACGGCTTACGGAATAGCGGGAGGACTTTCCAAGGCGTTTCACGATTACGATACATTTGAAGAGTGGAATTTTACCAAGACGGACTACTTAACAAAAGACGCGGCGTATAAGACATTAAAAGAGAATTTGCGCTCGTCCGATTTAGAGCCTTTGATAAAGGCGGCGTACCAAACTGAGGACAGAAATAAACGTGATGCGGTAAAGAGCGCTGAAGAGAAGCGTCATAGAGAAGCGTTAAAGACGAGGGCGGAAGCTTTAAGCGTACCGTCCGCGAAGGCGGATTTATACCGCTACAGATGCGACGCTTACAGTGATTATCTTATGGGCGACCACGCATTAGCGGAAATTGCAAGGGCTAATTTGGCGAAAAATCAGAGCAACCCCGCCGAATGTATGGTGATGGAAGCGAGAGCGTTAGCGGCGAAGGGAGATTACAAAGCCGCTTTGGAACTTGCATCAAAAGGCATAGCAAAAGACGGCAAAAACGAGTATAATTACCTTAACCGCGCAGACATTTACCATGTTCAAGGACAATTGCAGGAAGCTATAAAAGACGTTCGCGCCGCTATAAAAGTCAATGAGAAAAATTTCGTGTCTTGGAAAGTTTTGGGCAATCTCTTAGAGGAATCGGGGGATTTGTCGGGCGCAACGGAAGCTTTTAAGAAGGCGCACGAAATTGATAAAAAGGGGTTTATACCGCTGAACTATTTAAAGGACATGGACCCGAAAGCTTATGAAGCGGCAATAAAAAATCGAATTAGAGCGGAAAAGCAATTAATTGAAGAATATAACGAGAAATATAAAGATTCGTTGAAAAGAAGTAAAAAGAACAGATAGTAGTCAAATTAATAAATATTGTGCTCTTCATGGCTCTCCCTCCGCCCTTCGGGCACCTCCCTCCAGGAGGGAGGCACTCAAATTACTGCTTTTGAGCCAAAATATTGAATTGCCTCTAACACCGCCCCCCTCCTAGAGGGGGGTAGGGGGGAGAGCAAGAAATTTAAATCCGTTAAAGTTTTTTCTTTCTCTTTTCTTTGTTACTTTCTTTTCTCTTAGCTACGCTTTGCTACGCATACAAGATTCGCTAAGTGCTAAAGCACTAAGCGAATCTAATATCTTTTTTACAAAAAAGAAAGAGAAAAAAGAAAGTAAAGATAAAAAACACAAGGTAGTGAGGAAATGACCGAAGCGGGAGAACTTTTTTATGCTTTGTCAAAGATTGCCAAAAGTCGCGAAATTTACGCTACTGATATAAAGGACGAAATTTGGTCGTATAACCTTAATATAAAAGACGGTAGGACGGTTGGGACGAAACTCTTTCAATCTGCGGACGAAAAAGGGCGGGAGATTGTGCTCTCCATAGAGAAAGAGGTTTTTTCGGCGTGTCCGGAATTGCCCGAAAGCCTTGCCGGTTGGTTCGACGGCTCCGGGTATGAGGATTTCCGCAAGGAAGACGTAAAGCCTTTATCAAGGCGCGTGTTCCAGACGGAAGAGGGGGAAGTTACCCGCATTTTCCTTGACAGCGACAGGCGCACCAGGGAATTTGCCAAGTGGAAGAAAGCTAGGATTTTATGGCGCAAGGGCGAGCGGATAAAAGAGGCGAAAAATCTGCTCTTTGACGAATTGTATAGGGTTTACGAGAAAATGAAGCGGGACGATACCTTGGATTTCTTCGTTGCCAACGGTTTCTTTTACAGCGGTCTTTCCGCAAATTTGCACTATCCGCTGATACTTCGCAGGGCGGAACTTCGTTATAGTAACGGCAAGATGGAGATTGTGGATAAAGAAGAGGATACGATTTTCTCAAAGGAAATATTTAACGAACTGCCGGGATTTGGCGAAGAGAGAGTTTTAAGAGCCGCGAAAGAAGTGCGTCGTTCAAAGGTTCACCCCGCCGAGGAGAATATCGGAGCCAGACTCTTGCAAAATTTGGCGGGATTTTTAAGCGCAAACTGCCGCTACAGCAAAGAGGGGCTTTATATCCTGCCTACGGATTGGTTTATCCTCTATGAAAAACCGGCGTTGCTTGTAAGGAAGAAACGCAGCGATGCGAGAGCGTTTTTGGAAAGCTTTGGGGAGTTTTACGAAAAAAACGACAAATTGCCTCTGCCGCTTGAAGATTTCTTCCGCCCAAAACGCAGGGAATGCGGCGAAGCGAAGGATATAATTTTGCCCCAAAAGGACAGCCCCGCCCAAAAGAA
>JAFXOC010000646.1 GCA_017529085.1 Selenomonadaceae bacterium
AACAGGGAAAGCGGTTACGGCAGGTTTGACATAGCTATTTTCCCGGAGGACAAAAACAAAAACGGCGTTATCATGGAATTTAAAGTCGCCGAAAATGAAACCAACCTTTCTCAAACAGCGGAAGTCGCTCTTAGTCAAATCGAGGATATGGAATATATAACGGAATTTAAGAATAGAGGTATCGACAACGTGTGGAAGTACGGCATAGCGTTCTGCGGCAAAAAATGTGAGATCGCAACGGCTAATGCGTAGGGGGCGCATAAAAATGAAACAGCATTATATAATGCCTGTCGGCGTAGATGATTTTAGGAAAGTGCGTGAAGAATATTATTATGTGGATAAGACGGATTTTATAAAATCTCTTATAGACGCTCACAGTCAAGCGACTCTTATTACAAGACCGAGGCGTTTCGGAAAAACGCTCGCCTTAAGTATGCTTTATTATTTTTTTTCGATGGAAAACGCAAAGGAAAATCGCGCTCTTTTTGATGGCACCGCTATCGAAAAAGCCGGCGAAAAATATATGGCTTTTCAGGGAAGTAAACCTACCGTGTTTATAAGCTTAAAGGATATTAAACAGGCAAAGTATACAAGTATGGTAAAACAGTTTAAATCCCTTATGGAAGATACGTATCGTTCTCATAAATACCTACTGGAAAGTGAATGTTTGGATAACTCCGAAAAAGATTATTTTAATTCTATAATAAATCATCAGCTTGATGATGAAAATCTTCAGCTATCGCTAAAAAAGCTGACGACTTGGCTTCATCGCTACCATAAAGAGCCCGCTCTCGTGCTTATCGACGAATATGACGCGCCGATACAATACGCCTTTGAATATGGTTATTACGACGACGCTATTATTTTTATGCGAAACTATTTAAGTTCCGTGCTAAAGACAAACCCCGATTTAGATTTTGCAGTACTGACAGGCGTGCTTAGAATAGCGAAAGAGAGTATTTTCAGCTCGCTTAACAATCTGGAAGTCGCCAGCGTTATGTCCGGCAGGTATCAAACTGTTATGGGCTTTGACGATAATGAAATTCGGCAAATTACGGCGGATTTTCATTGTCCCGAAAAACTTGCGGAGATAAAAAAATGGTACGACGGCTACAATTTTTCGGGAACAAATATCTATAATCCTTGGTCGGTAATAAATTATATATTGCATAGTTGCGAACCATCTATTTATTGGCTGAATACTTCAGGCAACAGCATTATAAAAGAATTGCTGAAAAGAACAGATAAAAAGCAAACACAAGAATTGCGCGCTCTCTTACAAGGCGGCTCTGTCAACGCAAAAGTCGACGAAGGCGTTATCTATTCGGATATTTACAAAAACCGCAACGCGCTATATACCATGCTGCTCACCACAGGCTATCTTACGCCGGTGACTAAGCCCGTAATGCGCGGCTTTATGCTTTCGGCGGTTTTGCGCATACCTAATCTGGAAATTTCCTCGGTTTACGCAACGGAAATAGTTGAACGCATTGAAGCCATGGAAGGTAATCCCGATCTCTTAAACCTGTTGGAAGATTTGCTTTTCGGTAACGCTGAAGGCTTCTCCGAAGGATTAAACGATTATCTTTTAGCTTTAACCAGCTACTATGACACAGCTAACAAGGAAAGTTTCTATCACGGCTTTGTTTTGGGGCTGACAGCTACTTTAATGCCTGAGTACAAAGTTCTCTCCAACAGAGAAAGCGGTTACGGCAGGTTTGACATAGCTATTTTCCCGGAGGACAAAAACAAAAACGGCGTTATCATGGAATTTAAAGTCGCCGAAAACGAAGCCGATCTTTCCCAAACAGCGGAAATCGCTCTTAGCCAAATAGACGATATGGAGTATATAACGGAATTTAAGAATAGAGGTATCGACAACGTGTGGAAGTACGGCATAACGTTCTGCGGCAAGAAATGCGCGATTGCGACGGTTAATGCTGGGTTTACGGGAAAATACAGTAAAGGAAAATATTTTACAGGAGAACATCAATGAAAACACTATTTGAAGGAATTATGAAATCGCCTTCAATGAAAAAAATAACGGCTCTTTCGGAACATCAAGGTCAGACGCTTGTTTACGACGTATCCGATTCCGCTAAACGCGTCGCCGCCGCCGCTTTGTATAACGAATCGCCTCGGGCTTTTTTGATAGTGTCTTCGTCTTACGATAACGTGAAAGCTTGGACGGGAGCGTTGAAATCGCTGTTGCCGGAAGTGGGGGTATATGAACTGCCGGAGCTTGCTTCGTTTGACGTTGAGGGCGCAAATAAGAGCATGGAACGCGAAGAGCGTCGAATGGATATCTTGGGACGGTTGGCGTTGGGCGAGCCTATTATCGTTTTGTCAACGGTTTATGCGGCGGCGCAAAAAAGCATGACAAGACGGGATTTTGAGGCGGCAAGTTTGACCGTTGAGGTGGGCGACGTTATGCCCAGAGTGGATTTTTTGAAGAAACTTTCGTCGTTAGGCTATGAAAGAACTACGGAAGTCGAACGTACGGGAGAATTTTCAAGCAGGGGCGGCATTGTGGATATTTTTCCGATAAACGCCACCACGCCTTACCGTATCGAATTTTTCGACGATGAAGTTGATACGATACGAAGTTTTGATATATTTACCAAGCGTTCCACGGGAAACAGAAACAGGTTTTCGATTTTGCCTTTGGCGGCAAGTTTGGAAACTAAAGGCGCGGGGATAACTTCGTTTTTAAACGCCGACTCAACCGTGATATTTGAAGACCCGCTCAGACTACAGAGCGAACTTAAAAATATAGCGAAGGAAAACAAGGAAATAAAGAAAAAGTTGCTTGATTGGGACGGAATCATGGAAGAATGCGGCAAAAAAAGCGTGTTCTTCTTTACCATGCTCTTGCAACAAGTTCACGGCGCGACCTTAACGGAAACGCTGCGGTTTTCTGCGCCTTCGATGACGGCGTTTCGTTCTCAGACGGATTTTTTGGCGAACGAATTAACCAGATATATAGGCGAAAAAAAAGAAGTTTTGTTGCTGCTTTCAACCGACGAAAAAGCTGCCGCATTAAGAGAAACTCTCGCTAAACGTCGCATACCTTCCGCTGTGATAAAAGACGGGGAGCCGTTAAGCCAAAAAAGAGTTTCCCTTATGGCGGGACACCTTTCGGGCGGATTTAGCGCAAACGATTCCTCTCTTGTGGTCATAACGGAGCTTGATATTTTCGGGCGTGAACAGAAACGCGCCGTGAAACGCAGCGAAAACGAGGCGAAAATTTCCCACTTTACCGAAATTAAAGTCGGAGATTACGTTGTTCACGATACGCATGGCATCGGCAAATATTTGGGAGTCGAAACCATAGAGATCGGCGGTATTCATAAGGATTATCTTCACATAAAATACGCAGGCGACGATAAACTTTTTGTGCCTACCGATCAGGTTAATCTTCTGTCAAAATACATAGGCGGCGAAGGCGCGCCGCCCAAACTTCACAAGATGAGCAGCGCCGAATGGAAAAAGGCGAAATCGAAAGCTAAGGCGGCGGTTGAAGACATTGCCGACGAACTTATCGAGATTTATTCAAAACGCAAACTTGCCAAGGGCTACGCCTTTTCAAAGGACGACAATCTGCAACAGGAATTTGAGGACGCTTTCCCTTACGAGGAAACGGAGGATCAGTTAAGAGCCGCCGAAGAGATAAAGCGGGACATGGAAAAAGAAAAGCCTATGGAACGCTTGCTTTGCGGAGATGTCGGATTCGGTAAAACGGAAGTTGCCATGCGGGCGGCGTTTAAAGCCGCCATGGACGGAAAACAAGTGGCGGTGCTCGCGCCTACCACGGTTTTGGCGCAACAACATTATCAAACTTTCAGCGCAAGGTTTATGGATTTTCCGCCTAAAGTGGATGTTGTTTGCAGGTTTAGGACAGCTAAAGAGCAAAAGGCGACTTTGGAAAAAGTCGCGGCGGGCGAAGTCGATATTCTAATCGGCACTCACGCCATTTTAAATCAGAGAAAAGTGCAGTTTATGAATTTGGGACTCTTGATAGTGGACGAGGAACAGCGATTTGGCGTAAAGCAGAAGGAGAAAATAAAGCGCATAGCGGAGGGCGTGGATGTGCTTACCTTAAGCGCCACTCCCATTCCTAGGACGCTTCACATGTCGCTTGTCGGCGCAAGAGATATGAGCGTAATCGAAACCGCGCCGCCCGACAGATTTCCCGTGCAAACTTATGTTGCGGAAGACAGCGACAGTTTGTTGTCTTCCGCCATTCGTCGCGAGTTAAAAAGGGGCGGACAGATTTACTTCGTGTATAACAGGGTTGAAACCATTGACAGAATGCGCGACCGTTTGCAGAAAATCGCTCCCGAAGCGAGAATTATGACGGCGCATGGGCAAATGCCGGAAGAAATGCTTGAATCCGTCATGATGGACTTCTTTGAAGGTCGCTATGATATACTTTTGGCGACAACCATTATAGAAAACGGTTTGGACGTGGCTAACGCCAACACGATTATAATTTACGACGCGGATAAATTCGGACTCTCGCAGCTTTATCAAATGCGCGGCAGAGTCGGTAGAAGTCATCACCTCGCCTTCGCTTATTTCTTATACAGGCGCGATAAGGTGCTTTCGGAAACGGCAGAAAAGCGTTTGCAGACCATGAAGGAGTTTGCGGAACTAGGAGCCGGATTTAAAATCGCCATGCGCGATTTGGAGATACGAGGCGCGGGAAATCTTTTAGGTTCGGCACAGCACGGGCATATTGAAAGCGTCGGTTTCCAGATGTATTCAAAAATGCTGGAAGAAGCTGTGGAAGAGAGACGCGGCAACATGAAGAAAGAGGAAGAGCCGGAGCCTATCGTGGATATTGCGGCGGATGCTTATATCGAAGGCGAATACATAGAAAGCGCCATGCACAAACTTGAGATTTATCGCCGCATAGCCGCCATCAGAAAGAACGAGGAAATTCCTTCCATCATAGACGAGCTTGTAGACCGTTTCGGCGAGCCTACAAAGCCCGTTATGAATTTGCTTTCCGTCGCCAGAATAAAAAATTACGCCAGAAATATCGGCGTAACGACCATTAAAGAACAAAAAGACAAGTTGACCCTGGTATTAAAACCAAATCCCAACCTTTCCCCGAAAGGCGTGCAGATGGTTGAATCCACCTTTAAAAACAGCGTTCGCATGATACCGAATATGAACCGCATGGAATTTCGCTTAATGCCTAGGTATAAGCAAAATATCGTCGGGTTTGTCACAAGGCTTATGATGATGCTTGCAGGCGATACGGAAGCGTTTATGAAGAAAAGGGGCGCATGATGAAAATAGATGTAGCGGGCTTAGGTCCTGCGGATATTTCATTTATAACTAAGGGAGTATTTGATAAACTGCGCAAACACAAGCGCCCCATCTTGCGGACAAAAATTCATCCCGCCGCGGCTGAACTTGAACAATACGGAATATTTGCCGAATCATACGATGATTTTTATGATGCGGCAACGGATTTTGATTCGCTGTATGAAAAAATCGCCAAGAACTTAATCGAGCGGGCGAAGACGGAGGACGTTCTTTACTGTGTGCCGGGAAGCCCCTTGGTTGCGGAAAAAACAGTTTCTCTTTTGCGGGAATTTGCGAATGAGGCTAAGGTTGAACTTACAATCCACCCTGCATTAAGTTTTTTGGATTTACTCTATGAAAGAGCGTGCATAGACCCTATTTTGGGGCTTGCGATAATAGATGCGGCGGATGAGGAAAAATTCTCTGCCGTAAAAGATTTTTCGCTTGTTTTAACCCAAGTTTACAATCAAAAAATAGCCTCCGATGTAAAACTTTCCCTTATGGAACACTTAGATGACGAATATGAAATTTTTTATGCCTATCATTTAGGACTTCCGGAGGAAGAAATTCGTTTCGTCAAACTTTACGAACTTGACCGAATTAAAAAATTCGATTATCTTACGAGTCTTTATGTAAAAAGACAATAATTGGGAAAAAATCCCGTGCTTGCCTATTAAAAGGCGTATGATTAGATATTTTTGCATGCGTAGGAACAAATTTTTTCATGTTTTTTTAATTTTTTTTCAAAAAAACCTTGATATTTCTGAGGTTTTGTGTTAAATTCCTTCAAGAAAGCGTTATAAACGCTAAAGAACTTATAAAATTATTATTAAGGAGGCTTTATCCTTGAACAAAACAGAACTCGTTGCAGCAATGGCGCAGCGCGCTTCCCTTACCAAGAAAGACACCGAAAAGGCTCTTAACGCATTTTTTGAGAGCGTCGAGCAAGCTCTTATCGAGGGCGACAGAATCCAACTCATTGGCTTTGGTACCTTTGAAGTTAAAGAACGCGCCGCTAGAAAGGGCAGAAACCCTCAGACGGGCGAAGAAATTGATATCCCCGCTTCCAAGACTCCTAGCTTCAAAGCAGGTAAGGCTTTAAAAGAAGCTGTAAACAGGTAATTCCTTTAAAAAGGTTGGGCATAGACTCAACCTTTTTTTGTGGAAATTACGGTACATAAAAACCCTTTAAGTGTCCTAACACACTTAAAGGGTTTTTTATTTTTCTGCAATCTGAGAGAGTCCTACCGAAAAGTGCGAACTCTCTTTTTTTATTGTTTTCTCGCATTTTGAGCCGGTTTTTTTACAAAGCGGAAATATAAAAACGCCGTCAACGCCAACACGAACGCTATAACGCTCGTCATTTGCGCGCTCTTGAACACACCTAAGACCAATTCCTGATAATCGCCCCTTAAATACTCAAGAAAAAATCTCGCCGTTGAATATAGCATAACGTAGAGCGCAAAACATTCGCCTTTTTTGTGATTTGTTGCGCGAAATATCAAGAGAAGGGCAAAAATCACTATGTCCAATTGACACTCCCAAATTTCCGCAGGCCATAACGGAACAGCGCCGTAAGTATGATACGCAAGGGTGGTGTCAGGATAAATTATGCCAAAATCTCCGCCGGTCGGCGCTCCGAAAGCGTCGCCGTTTAAGAGGTTGGCGCATCTTCCTATTGACTGCCCCAAAATAATCGCCGGCGCCAATATATCCGCAAGGGCGAGCCAATCGAGTTTATGATATTTGGCGTAGCAAATCCCCGCAATCACGCCCAAAAATACGCCGCCTTGTACTGCCATCCCGCCTTGCCAAACATTTAGAATTTCCGAAAGATGGTTTTGATAATAACCCCAATCAAAGAAAAACACGTCCCAAAGTCTTGCGCCCAAAAGCCCCGCAAGTCCCGCATAAATTCCCATATCGACGATGTGTTTTTCATAATTTCTGCCGTCGGATTTCGCCAGAAAATATCCAACCCCCGTGGCGAGAATTATGGCGAGGGATATTATGAGCCCGTAGGATCTTATCGGAAAATCGCCGATAAATGCGATATACTGGTGCATGACCTAATCATTCCTCATTGACTTCCACCTGTCGTGAATCCAAAACCATTCTTCCGGATACTTTCTTATATGTTCTTCCGTTATCTTTACAATTTCCTGCGTAACCCGTTTTAAATCTTCGCGTTTATCCTTAGTCCACTCAATTTCAAGCGCAGGGTATATCTTTATAATATGCGTTCCGTCCTCGTTTTTATGGATAAACCCGGGAAAAATCGGAACTTTCTTAAATCTTGCCATACTGGCAGCGCCGGGCGTACAATTTGTGGGTCTCCCGAAGAAATCAAGCACAATGCCGTCGTGGCGGTTTGTGTCCTGATCCATTATAAGCCCGATAAAATAGCCTTTTTCGAGCATTTTATACATTTCCCGCACATCGTCCCTATAGGTTATATGCATACCGATACCGCGCCGCTGTTCGTTTATAAATTTATCCGGACCCTTGCTTTTTTGCTTCTTAGCAACCCCCACAAGCGGAAATCCGTAACAGGAAAGCGCTCCGCCCATAAGTTCCCAATTATCGCTGTGGGATGTGGCGATTATGCCGCCTTTGCCGCTTTTCACCGCTTCTTCCAAGTATTCCCCGCCGTCAAGCGTTACGTATTTTGAAATATCTTTCTTTATAACGGGAAACCGCAGAACCTCCATAGCCATGACACCGAAACGGGCAGTACTTTTTTTTGCGATTCGTTCTGCGTCTTCTATCGAAACGTTTAAACACTGTATTACATTATTTACGGCAAGTTGTTTTCGCCACTTTGGTATGACGAACCAAGCTAAAGCGCCCAAACATTCGCCTATCTTTTCGACCAATGCCCACGGAAGGACGCAAGCCATGAAAGCGCAAAATTTCGCAAGATAATAGGTCACTTTACTTTCCCTTCATTAACCCTTCAACAGCTTTAGCTAAGCGTTTTACTTCTTTTCTCACATCCGGCAGCGTTTTAAGCGCCGCCATCAAGCGTAGCCAAGAAGCGTGCGTTTGAACGGGAAATCCTGCGCCGAAATAGTTTTCGGGCATATTGTTTGTAATACCCGAACGCGCCGCATAAACGGAATTACCGCCGATTTTGATATGCCCCACCGTGCCGGTCTGTCCGCCAAACGTCACGTTATTGCCCACAACGGTTGAACCCGAAATTCCCACCTGCGCCACAATCAAGCAATTAGGACCTATCTTGCAATTATGCCCGATATGCACCAAATTATCTATCTTCGTGCCGTGTCCTATAACCGTCGAGCCCATGGCGGCTCTGTCTATACAAGTATTTGCGCCTATCTCGACATCGTCTTCTATGATAACGTTTCCAATCTGCGGCACCTTAGTATGAACGCCGTCCTTAGTGGTAAAACCGAACCCGTCCGCGCCGATACTCGCCGCATTATGAATTACGCAGCGTTTTCCTATATGGGTGTATTCTCTTATAGTAACCGACGGATATATAACCGTATCGGCTTCTATCTCCGTATACTGACCAACGTAAACATTCGAATAAATAACTGCTCTGTCCCCAATCTTTACGTTATCGTCAATCACGGCGAATGGATAAATAGTAACGTCTTTCCCCAGAACCACGTTTTTCCCGATATGCGCCTTATCGCTTATCTCTTTCGGCGTATCCAACTTAGGGGCAAAAATATCCAACAACTTCGCAAAAGAAGCCCGAGGATCGT
>JAFXOC010000647.1 GCA_017529085.1 Selenomonadaceae bacterium
CTTTAAGGTCAAGAGGTGACTTGTTATGCCAAAACTCTTTGTTGAGACTGACATATTCCGGCAGATTCTTTTCTTTGCCGCAATATATGACGGAACAGTTAAGCATAGGCAGTTTCTGCGCGGCGGTTGAATAAAGGTCAATATCGCGGCGTTTGTCGATATATTCCTGATAAGTGGTGGCGGCGTAAAGAAACAGTCTGAAAACTATGTTTAGCGACCAAGTGCTTTGCGACTCGCTACAAAAAATTAATTTGTTTTTCACAAGCGCGCCGAAGTCGTTATAAGGTCTGACTGTTAAACTATAATTTAAAGTCGTTAGCGTAATATCTTCAGGTTTGGCGTTTATATCGGGCGCAAGAATATTTACGAGTTCCGTATGATAACGCGGTATACGGAAAAGATCCGTAAAAACTGTATCTTTTGCCTTACGCTCGGCTTTATAGTTTGCGGTTGTCAAATAATCGCCCTCCCTTTTGTTTTGATTTTACATTAATTATATCATTGTAAAACATGGGTTGCAAGGCGTTATTTTTTAAACAAAGTTAAAATCGAATTTTTAAGAGTAGGAGGTCAATTTGAACAAAAAGGAACGAAGAATATAAAAATTTACCACATTGGTTGAGATTTTAAAAAATGTTTATTGGGGAGTGCTATGATTTATGCAGTACATAATTTTCGGCGCGGGACAAACCGGAACAAACGCTATGCGGTTTTTAGGCTATTGGCGTGTTGCTTGTTTTGCTGATAATGCTCCACATGAACCTATTGATGATAAGGAAGTCGTAGCATACGATAATATGCTTCAAATGATTAACGATGGAGATTATATAGTCGTTGTTGCGTCAGCTAGGTACAACGCTGAAATGGTTGCGCAGTTAAAGGCTGACGGTGTTGTTCGGTATTTTGTGTTTCATGATGCGGCGCCTGTGGAAATGTTTCAAGTTTATCCCGGATATTCGCTTCACCGACAATATATTTTTATTCCTTTTGTTAAAGCTATATCTTTGCTTGAAATTAGCAAATATAAAAAGATTGGTATATATGGCGATAACTTTTTCTTACCATATTTGATTTCGGAAATAGCTTTTCAAAATGATATAAACAATATTGTTTGCGCAATACCTTCGGAATTTTATGCTAACACAAATTTTCTCGGTATACCGATTGCCAAATTAAATGATGCGTTAAATAAGGTTGATTGCATTATTGTAAATAAGAGAAGAGAAGAAATATGCGATGAAGATGCTTTGATTTTGGAAGAATGTCATAAATGCGATATCCTTTATTTATACAATTTGGAGCCGTATATTCCGGAATTTTACCATCCCGAATTGATTAAGTATAAAGATATACATAAAGGACAAAGGTGTTTTTTAGTCGGTAACGGTCCAAGTATGAGAATCGAAGATTTGAATACGCTTTATGAGCATGGGGAAATTTGTTTCGGTTTTAATAAAATATATCGCATTTATGACAAAACGAAATGGAGAGCAAATTATCTTGGAATTGCAGATTACCTTATGATGGAAAATTGTCGTCATGAACTCGCTAAAGTTCATGGCGAGATAATTGTAGCTGATGAATATCATCATACAACGGAGGTTCATTTTCCTTTTGTTCAATACGTTCATTTGATTTCGGAACGATACAACAATAATCATCCCGGATTTACAGACGATATATGCAAAGGAATTTTTTGGGGGAGTACGGTAACTTATGAACTTGGTATTCAACTGGCTGCATATATGGGGTTTACGGAGATTTTTCTAATTGGAGTCGATTGTACCGTTAGCGGAAATGTAACCGATAAAGGCAATCACTTTATAGACAACTATTTTTATGAAGACGAAAAAAAATCATGGGATATTAGAAAATCTTCAACGCCTGATTTGGTGCGCTTAATGAAAAAATCATTTGAAAAAGCTGAAATATATTCGCGTAAGCATGGATTTCGAATTTATAATGCGACTAGAGGGGGCGCATTGGAAGCGTTTGAAAGAGTTGATTTTGACAAACTTTTTTAAAAGTTCATGAAGAGGAGCAAGTTAAATGTCTATAGAATATATCGTAATTCAAGCAGGTGGCGAAGGGACTAGGTTAGGGTCGCTCACTAAGAATCGCCCGAAAGCGATAGTGCCGGTGAAAAACCGTCCCATAATATTTCATCTCTTTGAGAAATATCCCAAGGCAAAATATATAATTATCGGTGATTACAAATATGAGGTATTGGAGCGCTATCTTCGTAATTTTTCGTCCGTCGATTACCTTTTGATAAAAGCCGAAGGCAAAGGCAACGCGGCGGGAGTAAAAAAGGCGCTGGATTTTTTGCCCGACGGCGTTCCTTTTATGCTGTTATGGTCAGATCTTCTACTGTCCTCCGAGTGGGAAACGCCGCAAAATATACGGGAATGTTATGTGGGGATTTTTAAGGATATTCTCTGCAGTTGGCGCATGGAAGGGGGAAAGTTAAAAAAGGAACCTTCGAATCGTAACGGTGTTGCGGGATGCTTTACATTCGAAAATAAAGAACGCCTTTACGATATCCCCGATAGCGGCAGTTTTACCTTTTATCTTGCAAACAGCGGTTTGACTCTTACTTCTATGGATATGAGAAACAGTCTTGAAGTGGGGACGCTTGAGGCGGTTAAGAAATTAGATCCGCCGGAAAATCGTTGCAGACCGTATAACCGCATGGAGTTTATAGGCGATAAAGTGATAAAAACAGGGCTTACCGATGAAGCGATAAAACTTATTGAGAGAGAAACCAACTGGTACAAAAAGGTTTCCAATTATGGTTTTAAGGGTATACCCAAAATATATTCTTATTCGCCTCTTACGATGGAAACAATTGAAGGTGAAAACATTTTCCGCGCTAAACTAAACGATGAGCAAAAGAAGCGGACTATCGACAAACTGGTGGACGCTCTTGAAATTCTGCACGGTTACGAAAGCGCTGAACCCGACTATTTAGGTTTAGAGGAGGATTACTATACAAAAACTCTAAAACGTCTGCATAGCATAAGGGAGGTCATACCTTTTTCAAACGATCCGTACATTGTTATAAACAACAAACCTTGTCGCAACGTTCTTTGTTTTGAGGATAAATTCGAAAAGAGCGCAAGGGAGCATTTGTTCAACGCAAAATTCGGTCCGATACACGGAGATTGCACCCTTACCAACACCATGATTGACAATGCCGGAAACATTTATTACATAGACGCAAGAGGTTATTTCGGCAAAAGGGAAATTTTCGGAGACATATATTATGATTGGGCGAAGTTGTACTATTCAATTAACGGTAAATTTGACAATTTTAATGTCAAAGCGTTTGAATTGTCGATAAAAGATAACGAGGTCCAATTTAAGATTTGCGACAATGGTTGGTCGCATCTTACGGAGTATTTCTTATCCAAGATAAAGTATTGCAACCTCTCAAAGATTAAGCTGATACATTCGATAATATGGATGTCTTTGGCAAGCCATTGTTGGGAAGATTACGACTCAATGTGTTTGGCGTTTTATAACGGAGTTTGGCTGTGGAACGATTGGATGGAACAATATGAAACAAATGGTAATGTCTGCTCTTTCTAAAACGTGGATATTTGATTTTGATGGCACATTGGTTAAACACAACGGTTACAAAGACGGAGCAGACGAATGGTTGCCCGGAGCAAAGGAGTTTTTGCTTGCCATTCCTAAAGACGATTACATAATGATATTAACGGCAAGGGAACCGGAGGCAAGGGAAGTGACCGAACAATTTTTAAAATCGCAAGGCGTACGCTATGACGATATAAAATTCAATATGCCTATGGGGGAGAGAATTCTCTTTAACGACAGCAAGCCGTCGGGACTTAAAATGAGCTATGCAGTTGAGTGTGAACGAAATGCTGGGCTAAACGATGTGCAAGTTGTGATTGACGATAATTTGTGAAAGGAATGTTAATTATGAAATTGGATTTAATTAAAGAAAAAGAAATATACATTTATCCGATTGGCAAGTATCAGGAGGATTTTGAGTATATTTTTGATGAGTTAAATGTAATCGGTTACATAGCTGATCAACCGAATATAAGCGAGCATCACGGTAAACGAGCGTATAATATGTCGGAATTTAAAACTCTGGCAAGCGAAAATAGTGTGATTATATTGTGTAGTGATAATATTGATGATAAAACAAAACTTTGTGCAGGTTTGGGAAATGAATTTAACGATTCGATTATACGAGCAGATGACCTTTTTGACATATTAGACGAGGAACAGGATATTAAATATTGGAGCAAAGGCAGAAGAGTTGCGTTTGTGTATGATGCGTCCATAGCCGCAAATTTCGGGGGGTTAGATTCGGCGTGGGATGCCGTTCTTGTGCTTCAAGAAATTCCGCCTGAAGAAAGAGAAAAAATAGAATCACAGAATATAAAAGTGTACATCGGTGAAGAAATAGAGGAGCTGATAAAGAGAAATTATTATTTTGTTATTTTTATGAATGAGTTTGAAAAAGGAGTGGCTTTTCTTGAAGAACACGGATTGGTTGTTCGTAACGATTTTATGGACGGCAAAGTTTTTAGCCACGTAAAAAACAGCGATATGTTGCGAGAAACCATACGCGCCGTTCCCCATCAGCATCATGATTGTAGGTTGCCATTGTACAATGGTGTTATCTCGGCGAGCTTTTTCATTTATCCCTGTTGTCCTGCCGGGGTGCTTCCTAAGTGGATAGATTATCATAGATTATATTTCTTTTCGCCAACCGAAATGTGGAATTCAATATGGTTTAAAATCTTTAGATTATCGGTAATAAACAAGACATATTGTTTTTGCGATTATCATTTTTGCAATCGTATGATAAAAGACGCGGTAGAAACTGATACCAGATTAGAGAATCCTGTCACTTCTCCAAGACCTACGGATATTCAGTTGGAAATAGATTACACTTGCACCCTTCATTGTCCTTCATGTCGCGACGGTGTAAAAGCAGCTACTCCTTATAGGAAAAGAATGCTGGATAAAATAGTTCCCGCAATAAAAAAGGAAGGCTTAATGGATGATTTGGTCTGGACAAGATTAGCCGGGTACGGCGATGTTTTTGCAAGCAAATATTATCAGGAACTTCTCTATACCGACAAGAAAAGGAAGAATCTATTTTTAATCACAAACGGCGTTTTGTTTACGGAGGATAAATTTGAACCGCTTCCAAGCATGTATGAAAAAATAGATATTTATATCTCTATTGACGCGGCTACATCCGAGACATACGCAAAAATGCGTCCCGGCGGAAATTGGGATAAATTAAACAAGAATCTCAATATGCTTGCTGAGAAAAAAAGACAGGGTTTGATAAATTTTTTCAGAATACAATTTGTCGTCCAAATGGGCAATTACAAGGAGATACCAGCATTTGTCGCATTGGGGAAGCGTTTGGGAGTGTCTGACGTATATTTTAATAACATCAGAAATTGGGGATTCCCCGAGGAAGTTTATCAAAAGAAAAACATACTGAAAGATGATTTTTCGGTAAAAGAAGAGGTTTTGGAGTATATGCGCGCTAAAGAAGTTGTCGAATCCCCAAAAGGGTTTGTTGTTTTTGATTTTTGCAAGTAAATGATAGATATTTTAACGTAAGCAAAAAACCTCCCGCAGAAGCGAGAGGAGAGAGATTGAAAATTCAATCCATGTTTTCATTAGAGTCTATGGTTTCCGTATCGTTAAAAAATATTTTCATAAAATCTCTATGTTTATAAAGAATACGAACTATGAACACATTTTCATTGTTTGTTCTGTAAAAGATGACGTAATTATGAGACTGAATGAAGCGATAGTCGGTTCTTGTATCTATCAGCGAATTTAGAGACGCGCCTCTTTTGGGAAATTTATCAAGGGATTTGATGCTATATAGGATGTCGGTTACAATAGTTTTTGCTGATGAAGGATTTTGAAGTTTTTCTTCGATGTGATTCTTGATTGATTCGAGATCCTCTAATGCGCGAGGCGATATATCAATTCTCATTTTAATCCCAGCCATTTTTCTGCTTCATCGATGGAAAAGCTACTGTTGTTTTTGGCTGATAATTCTCCTTCGGCTAAAGCCGAC
>JAFXOC010000648.1 GCA_017529085.1 Selenomonadaceae bacterium
GAAGAGAAGAAGAAACAGGAAGAAGCCGAAAAGAAACGTTTAGAAGAAGAAAAGAAAAAGCAGGAAGAAGCCGAAAAGAAGCGTTTAGAAGAAGAAAAGAAGAAGCAGGAAGAAGCCGAAAAGAAACGTTTAGAGGAAGAGAAAAAGAAACAAGAAGAGGCCGAAAAGAAACGTTTGGAGGAAGAGAAGAAACAGCAGGAAGAAGCCGAAAAGAAGCGTTTAGAGGAAGAACGGAAAAAACGTGAAGAGGAGGAGCGTCAAGAAAAGTTAAATCAAGCAAAACTTAAAGTGCAAGAGCAAACTCATAACGCCGTTATGGGGATGCAAGCGGGAATTGTCGCCCTTTCCGCGGCGAATGATTTTGTTCAAACCGCTATGGAGCAAATTTCAACAGAAGCGAGGACAAGCGCGGACGGAGTTGCCGTATATGCGGGTATGGGCGGAGGCAAATCTAACACCGGTACCGGCAGCGGAGTTGATGCGCGTACATGGAATGCGATTGTGGCATTGGGTCAAGAGCGACGTTTAAAGTCCGGAATGTTTTCTTATGGCGCATTTTTTGAGTACGGCAGGGCAAATTATACGATAGAGCCTGATAATGGGATGAACGGAACTTCAAAATACACGGGCGGAGGAATTTTCGCAAAGAAAACGTACGTCAACAACACATACATCGAAGGAAGCCTACGCGCCGGCAATATGAAAGATTCCGCCAACGGAATTTTAGAAGACGTTGCGGGCAATAGCTATGGTTATAACGTATCCTCTTCGTATTTCGGCGCGCATATCGGCGTTGGGCGCGTATACAAATTAAAGAACGGCTTTGAGCTTGATTGTTACGGAAAATTTTTCTACACAAGACGAGGTGGCGTATCTTATAATGCGGGAGGTCAATATGATTTAGATGCCGTTTCAAGTAAGGTATTGCGAATAGGCGCGCGTTACGGTAAACGCCAACCCGGTTGGAACAGTTACGTCGGTCTCTCCTACGCCTATGAATTTGACGGAGTGGCTCGCGGCAGAGCGGACGGGTACGCCATACGTCCCGCAAAAACAACGGGCGGCACCGTGTACGGAGAAATCGGCTTAAGATTGTTGCCGTCATCGACTTCAAGATGGAAATCCGATATTATGATTAAAGCCCACGCAGGTAAAAGTCGCGGAATTGGCGGACATTTTTCTATAGCTTATCTGTTTTGAAAGTTAAAATAAAAAGCAGAGGCAACTCTCAATTGATAAAAGAGTTGCTTCTGCTTTTTGTATTAAGGGAACCTCTGAAAACTACATAATTTCTCTGATGACTCCCTGCCACGAAGGGGCGGAGACAGACTGTAGACTTATCATTATTTATTCGCGGAACTCTTCCCCCCTACCCCCTCTATTACCTCTCAATACTTTCAACACCCTTTTCATATCATCAGGCAACTTTGCGTAAAACTCCATCCTCTCCCCCATCCTCGGGTGAGTCAATGTTAATTTTGTCGAATGGAGCGCCTGACCCTCAATTTTAAAATGCGAGGATTTTCTTGCGCCATATTTTGGGTCGGCAACCAACGGATGCCCTATATGCGCCATGTGTACCCGTATCTGATGAGTGCGTCCCGTCTTTAATTCGCAAGCTATAAGCGTATATCCCGAAAATCTCTCTATTACCCGGTACTTTGTAAGGGCGTATTTGCCGTTTTTATCAACCACTGCCATTTTTTTCCTATCTTTTAAGCTTCTGCCTATATCCCCTTCAATTTCGCCCTTATCTTCTTTAAAATTACCTTCAACAATAGCAAGATAAATCCGCTTTGCATCCTTTTCAGCAATTTGCTTAGAGAGTGACAAATGCGCCGCATCATTTTTAGCTACAACCATAACGCCTGACGTATCTTTATCTAAGCGATGCACAATTCCCGGTCTAATCTTACCGTTTATCCCCGACAAATCCTTTGAATGATATAAAAGAGCGTTGACTAATGTCCCGCTATACACTCCCGCTCCCGGATGAACCACCATTCCCCTCGCCTTATTCACCACTATAATGTCGCTGTCTTCGTACAAAATATTAATAGGAATGTCTTCAGGCTCCGCCAAAATTTCTTCGGGAGGCGAAAAATCGAGGGACACCTTATCCCCCGATTTCAACAAATATTTTGGTTTAACCGCATTACCGTTTACAAGCGCGTCTCCCGATTCTATCAGCTTTTGAACCCTCGCTCTTTAAAACTCCGTAACCCTCGCTAAAAAAACATCGACTCTCTCATTTATAATATCCGCTTCAAATTCACTCATGAACTCCGTCTTCCCTTGAGCGCATCACGGCGTACAATATGAAAAAAGTGCCGCAGACTATAGCTATATCCGCAATATTAAACACCGGCCAAATACGAAAATCTAAAAAATCCACTACAAGTCCGTTCTGTATTCTATCTATCAAATTACCAATGGCGCCCGCCAGCAAAAAAATCGCACCGTAACGTACAAAAAGAGCCTGCTTATTAAGTTTCGGTATAATATAAAATCCCGCCGCCAAAACAATCGCGCCCGCTATTATAAAAAATAATCTCTCGTTTTCCAAAATTCCGAATGCCGCCCCCGGATTTAATATATACGTTATGTGGAAGGCGTTTTTTATTATCGGTATGGTCTCCCCCGCTTTCATATTGACCGTTACAATATGTTTTATAACTTGATCTAAAATAATAATTCCCAACAACAAATAATAATTCATCAAGAAAACATCTGCCTTATATGTATCGTTTTAACAAAAGAGCAATACGCCCTTTTTTCGTATTGCCGCGAACTTCGGCTACTTCCAGTCTACCTCGTCCGCGCATTGAAAGCACGTCTCCTTCCTTTATCGCGACAGAGGCGTTTTTTATTCCCTGCCAATTAAGTTTAACCTTATCAGCCGCAATATCCGCAGCGGCCTTGCTTCTTGAAAACCCAAATCCCGCAGCCGCCACAGCGTCGACTCTTAAAGACGCCACGGTTGCGCTTATCTCTTTTACGCGCTCTTCCTTTGGCGCGATTGACGAGAGCTCGCAAATTTCACACTCAACTTTTGCGCCGCCTATCTGCGTCAGATTTTCAATAAAGTAATCCGACATCTTTTCATCCGTCAATATATTAGCGGATTCGCCGGTAGCTATTATATCCCCCACAACTCCCCTATCTATTCCGAGAGACATGACGGAACCCAATACGTCTCTATGAGAAAGCCTTGTAAACTCCGTTTTCCACTTGGCTTCTATGGCGACAATTTCAAACGACGGTTTTCCACCGAATGTTTTATCCGTAAACATGGCTCGTTGACGTTCCGCCCCGTGGTACCCGCCGAAAAAATCAACGGCGACACCGGCGAAATTTGCCGCCACGGTCTCTGCGATATCCTGCTCGTAAGGCGAGAGAAAAGGAGTAAGTCGAAACTTGCCGGAACTTTCGGCCCACTTTGCCATATCAACCAGCTTTACCGCCGTTTCCTCCTCTTCCGTACCCTTAAAAAACCGCAAAATCTTCTCTTTATCCGATGCCATAAACCGCTCCGTTATTTCCTAAGCCAAGGCATATCGCCAAAGCCCTTTTTCTCATTCTCATCGGTATAACTTACGTTCACATTATTAGGGGCGCACAAGAATACATTCTTCCCCACTTTTTTAATATCCCCGTTTAACGCGTAAGTCGTGCCGCTGGCAAAATCTATAATCCGCTTTGCCGTCTCCGGGTCGGTATGTTCCAAATTTATGACCACAGGGCGTTTCTCCCTCAAACAATTCGCCACTTCCTGCGAATCGTCGAAGGATTTGGGCTCTATCACCATAACTTTCATGTGATAAGCCGCAACAACGCTGTCTCTCGCGGAAGCCGCATTTTGAAAATCAATCACATTCTGCCCGTATGTGCGATTTTCCTCCCTCTCCCGTCTTTCAAATTCCCTGCCCTTAGCAGGCGGCTCCTTTTCCCACTCGTCCTCATACTCCTCTTCATAATCGTTTCCCCTAGACATAAACCTATCCATAAACCCCATATCTACCCCTCCTTAATACTTCCTGGCGCCGAAAATGCCGGTACCAACTCTTACTATTGTTGCTCCTTCTTCAACCGCGATTTCATAATCGCCGGTCATGCCCATGGAAAGTTCCGTTATGTCGGCTCTTTCCCACGGCATTTTCTTTATGTTGGTAAAAATATCATACATCTCTTTAAAAAGAGGTCGCGCCGCTTCCTTATCTTCAAAATTCGGCGCAATCAACATTAATCCTCTCAGTTTCAGGTTTTCTAACGCATCAATACCCTTTAAAAGCGGCATTAATTCTTCTTTGTCGCAACCGAATTTAGTTTCTTCCCCATAGAGATTTACCTGCGCCAACACCTCTTGAGTTTTGCCCAAAACCGCCGCGGCACCGTTAATCGCATCTGCAAGATGAAGGCTGTCAACGGAATGAATCAGCTTAAACATCTTCACCGCTTGTTTAGCCTTGTTTGTCTGCAAATGCCCTATCAAGTGCCAAGTAACATCCCGCTCTAATTCGGAGAATTTTTCTTTTGCCTCTTGCACCCGATTTTCACCGATATGCTCGGCTCCTGCGTCTATCGCTTCTCTCATGGCGGCAATATCGTGATTTTTCGTTACCGCCACCAATGTAACGGGCGCATCTTTAGGTACTTTTAGCCGTCTTTGCTTTGCCGCTTCGATTTTTTCCAAAACCTGTCTGAAATTTTCTGCAATCATATTCGTCACCTAGATATTTTTTAGGGCAATCAAAGCGCCAATCCTGCCGGTTACGCCTTTTTCAGCCCTATATGAAAAATACCACGAATTTTCGCCGTAAGTGCAAGCCCTCGCCACGTCTATATTCTTCGCTCTAACCCCTGCGGCAAGGAGTATCTCTCTGTTAGCTTCCCATAAATCAAGGTGATATTTCCCTTCCTCCGCCGACAAAAACTTATCGCTGTCCGAGAAATTTTCCCTAAAAACCTTCGCCACATCTTCGCCTATTTCATAAGCCGCCTTTGAAATCGAAGGTCCAATCCCCGCCAAGCAATCCTCCGGGTTCGTGCCGAAAGCCGCTTTCATCGCTAAAAGAGTCTTTTCGGCAATCTTTCCCGCCGTACCTTTCCAACCCGCATGAGCCGCGCCAATCGCTCTATTTTTGGGGTCCACAATCAAAATCGGCGTACAATCCGCAAAACACAACAAAAGCGGCACATTCGCTTCATTCGTAATCAGCGCGTCAACATCGTCTATGGCGGATTCGTAATCTTTAGCCCCCAATCCTCTATGCTCCGCGCCGACCCTCATCACAGTCGTTCCATGAACCTGTTTCGGCGAAACAATATCTTTAGCGTTCAACAATAAGGAATGAGCGAAAATCTGTCTGTTATCCCGCACAGCTCCCGCATCGTCCCCCACATGAAACGCCAAATTCAGCGAATAATAAGGTTTCC
>JAFXOC010000649.1 GCA_017529085.1 Selenomonadaceae bacterium
CCCTTAAACGCCATGCTCTTACCGTCCATTTTGAAATATTTAAAAACTCGGCTAATTCGCTTTCACTTAATATTTTCATGTTTATCGCTCCAGTCTTATTTTTAAGGGACATATGCAGTTTGAGTGCGTCCCCCAAACTGCTCATACGTCTGCTAGTTTCTAAAAATCAGCGTTAAATTGAAATACCCGGAAAATACTGATGAACCGAATCTCCCTCTCTCACTTTAAAATTTTCGTCAATAAAAAGTGCGTTTACGGGAAGATTGAGCGGCACACACGGAGGTACACTTTGTTGGAAGTTGCGCATAATGAAACGGCTACAATATGCGCACACTGCATATTGGTATGCTGTTGTTCCGTTGGAAAATTCCATAATCGAAACGTTGTGCATCTTATTAAAAGCCTCCATTACAACTCCTATGGCATTTGTATAGCAAAAGCCATCGTCTCCGACTATAGCAAAATAACGGTTTGAAATATCAACTACATGGCTCATAACTTTTGCCCTCCATCTAATTTTTTGACACATTCACTTATAATCAAAGCTAGCATACGCGGACGCCCCTGAATTTTTGAGGATGCTTTTAACAGACAACTGTCCCGATCACATTTTGTAAGCCCTGCGCTCTTTAATTTTTTTGAAACTTCATCGATTCCAATTGGAAGACTCTCGTTTCTAGCGAAAAATGCGTCAATTACTGCTTTGTATAACTCATCCTTCTTGATGATCAACAAATCATTTTCACGATATCCGATGTAATTTGAAATAGAATTTACATAACTCGGAAGATTGGGGGCAATTTGTAATTTTCCAGTTCCGATTAAGTTCCACACCTCTGCTAAATATCGTAGATAAGGTTCTCCAATTTGAGCATCAAGACTTTGTTGCATTGCCATTTGACATAAAAGCTCACAAACTTTTTGATACCAAATTTTTACGCTGTCATTTTCAAAAATTGAAGCTTTGATTAACAAATTTTTCAAAATTTCCGCAGTCAAAGTTAAATGAATTGCGGCATCTTTCATTCTAGGCTCTGGAATATTCAGGCATGAACGACGTTTTGGAAATTCTGCCCGTACATAATTTATCAAAAGCGAATACGATTGCTCCAAAAAGCGAATATATGCACCGTAAAATATTGGCACTAAATTCGGATTATCGTGTAAGGCGGCAATCGCAATTTTATTCAAAGGCGAATGTAGAAATACCTTGAAATAACGCAATTCTCCCGATTTCAGTTGCCCAGACATAGTGGTTTCAGCCGTAAATACGCAACCGCCTCGCAGCGCGTATTGCTTTACATTGTCGGCACCACCATATTTGGCGCGAGGTGTCTTATCAGAATAACCACGAATTAGTCCCCTGATGTTCTTCATCTTCATACGCGCCTCACTTGGAGAGCCTTCGAGATTGAAATCATCGATCACAAGCGTGTCATCAAAGGCTTTTTCGTGTAAGACATTCATACTTGCCTCTGTGCTCCGTACCGTAAAGGTTTTTTGGTTATATGGTACGAATGGCGAAAATATCTCCTTTGCGAAGCTACTTTTCAAAAATCCGCTTTCTCCAATTATCATTACGCAGTGAGCAAGCGGGAAGCCCGCATCTGTAAAGATCGCGTCCGTGTATGAAGCAAGCGCGTACAATAACAGGGGTGCTGTAACTTCAAAGGGACCTGCCGCCATTATGTTTTCAAACGCTGCTTTTATCATTTGACGTTCATTTTCTGGCGATAAAGCTACTGGTAATACCTTATCCGACCTGCAATCATCTCTCCCGCCGTGATAAAATAATCTCGCGCCGTTCGACATTTTTGATCCCCAACCCCAAAATTTTGCAACCAATTTTGTAGGAAAGGGATTTTTTAGCCAAAAACCCGTGAGTCGTTTGAAACGCTCACGATGATTATTGATTTCGTCCCCGTAAACTTGGCAAAACGGAAAAGTGTTTTCAATGATGTCTAATAGGCTAGCCCACTGATTAACAGAGACACGAACCGTATAATTTTTACCTTCCGCAGTGTTTAAGTTAATGACATAATATTCGCTTCTTTCCCCCGATGCAGTCATTTCGACTTCTTTAGCTAAAATTTTCCCTTTAAAATTCGTAAACTCGTGCAACCCATCTTTTAACGCTACGGCATAACCGTAAGCGGTCTCGTAATAAGCCCCGCCAAGGTGATATGTTCCACCATTCTGTATATATTCTGAAAGCGGCGCAAGCGGCTGAAATCTCATCTCACCTCGCGACGTCATTCGCGCTACAGAATAATTTCCGCATTGTTGCATTTCAAGCGGCGCATTGTTTTTTTCCTCTTGAACGGGTATTGGTACCCGCGTCACCAATTCGATTTTTGCCGGCGGTGTGTAATCTTTAAATTCGCCAATTTTTTGAAATTTTTTTTGTCGTTCTTGAAAGTTCATATAAACCTCCTTAATCTTCAACATTTACAACCGCCTCAATCATACGGCTACCCTCCTTTTTTCTTTTGTTTTGCGGTTCGCCATTATACTAACAAAAAACACTTTGTTAAAATACGCCCCAAAATTACGCAACTTTTCGCAACTCTGCCAACCTTACGACTTCAAAATAAACGAAAGCAAAAAGTCTGAAAATTAAATTTATTTTCTTTCAAATATTTTTAAATAGTGATATAATTATGCAAATTGAAAGGGGAATGATAATGGATAATCAGAATATAATTCAAACTATAATTGACAAATACATAGCACTGAAAAATGAGCAACCCAATAATATTTCCTACGATGAAATTCCGGATTTAACGATTGTGACATCGTATTGGTTTATGCGAATTTCAAGCAAGCATTACGCTTCCTAATGAAAAGTAATACTCCAAATATATCTACAAAAGAAATAGAAAATGCGGTTCAAAATATTCAAGCTGCAATTTGCGCTAAGTTTTCCGATCTTTTTTCAAAAGATTTTGACCTATATACTCTTCATTTAATTGATAACTTATATGACAAGATTGATATTATAAATTCCGAATGGAAAACTATGCCGACTGAGCATAATTGCAACACAGAACTTATACAACAAATACAAAATTTAATACAAAAAGCAATAGAATTGCGAGATTCTCTTAATTCGTTTAAAAGTAAATATAAGAAACAATTTTCCACAAAAATTTCCGAGGATTTACGTCCTTCATATATGAACGATATTTACGAATTTTCAAAACAAAAACGAAACGACCCTATATTTTATACTCAAAATAAAAATGATAATGATAA
>JAFXOC010000650.1 GCA_017529085.1 Selenomonadaceae bacterium
ATCGTGGGCGAATTGATAGCCCTTGCCGTATCCTTCGTCCCGCATGAGTTTGGTAACTCCGTTTCTGATGTGAAGCGGCACGGGCTCCGCCATTGTCTGAAGCGCGTCTTTTTTCGCCATTATGTAAGCGATGTCCGCCGCGTTGGATTTTGGTGCGAGCGCCATATATATGGCGGCTTCGGATAAATGTACGTTGCATTCAGGCATTCCCAAAAAATGCGCCGCTTGATACGCCGCAACGGCTATGGTTAGCGCGTTTGGGTCGGCAAGTCCCACGTCTTCCGCTGCAAATCGCACGATTCGCCTTGCAACGTACAAAGGATCTTCGCCGGCTTCAAGCATTCTTGAGAGCCAATAAACCGCCGCGTCAGGATCTGAATTTCGCATGGATTTATGCAGAGCAGAAATTATATTGTAATGTTCTTCCCCGCTTTTATCGTAAAGCAGGGATTTTTTTTCGGTTACGGCTTCTATGGTTTCCTTTGTGACAACAACCCCCGTAGCGCTTGAATCCCCGTTTAACACGGACATTTCAAGGGTGGACAGCGCCCGCCTTGCGTCCCCGTTTGAAAATACCGCGATATGTTTCAACAAATCATCGTCTATGGTTACGTTTTGCCCTCCGAATCCTCTCGGGTCGGTTATGGCTCTTTTTAACAGGGAAAAGATTTCATCTTCCGTTAAATTTTTCAGCACAAAAACTTTAGCGCGAGAAAGCAACGCCCCGTTTACTTCAAACGAAGGATTTTCCGTCGTCGCGCCGATTAGGACTATGCTCCCCTTTTCAACGAAGGGCAAAAATGCGTCCTGCTGCGCTTTGTTAAATCTGTGGATTTCGTCAACAAAAACTATTGTGCGCTCCCCGTAATTTCGCGCAGCTTCCGCTTGCTGCATTAATTCTCGTATTTCCTTTATGCCGCCCGTTACGGCGGAAAACGGCGCAAACTTCGCCTTGGTCATCTTGGCTATAACGAGCGCGAGGGTGGTTTTACCCACCCCCGGCGGTCCCCAGAAAATCATTGAGGATATATGGTCTTCTTCTATAAGTCTTCTTAAAATTTTCCCCTTGCCGATTAAATGTTGCTGTCCCGCCACCTCGTCCAAAGTTTCGGGACGAAGCCGCGCCGCCAACGGCTCGGGCACGGTCTTGGCAAAAAGGGACACGGAATTGTCATTCATATCTTAACGCCTCTATAGGATCTAACTTCGCGGCTTTTCTGGCGGGGTAAATCCCAAAAAACAGCCCCACCGCCATTGAAAACAAAAAGGAAATTATGATGGGCGCAACTGTTATCAAAGTCGCCGCCTGCGGCACTATGTAAGGCACAACTTTCGCTATGGCGCAGCCAAGCATTATGCCGATAATGCCGCCTATTCCGCTTAACACCATGGATTCAATCAAAAACTGTGTCATTATATTTGAAAAAGTCGCGCCCAAAGCTTTTCTTATGCCAATCTCTCTCGTGCGCTCCGTAACCGACACCATCATTATGTTCATTATGCCGATGCCGCCCACCAATAAAGAGATAGCCGCTATAAGCGTAACAAAGAGGGAAAGTTTGCTCATCAAATCTTCCATCTGCTTTAAAATCGCCGACATATCTATGATTCTGAAATCGTCGTCTTGGGTGGCGGTTAGGTGATGACGGCTTCTTAAAAGGTTTATGATGTCCTGCCCCACATCTTTTTGGGAATATCCCTGCTCCACTGTGACTTCGATTCGCTGAATGTATGTGATGCCAAGCATCCTCTCCTGCATGGTGGTAAACGGAACCAATATAACGTCGTCTTGGTCCTCGCCCATGCCGGAGGCGCCCTTGGTGTCCATTATGCCGATGACGCGAAAGGGCTGATTGTTTATGCGAATTTGTTTTCCCACGGGATTTTCCTGCCCAAAGAGATTAACCGCCACGGTATTTCCCAAAACCGCTACTCTGAGACGAGTTTCAATGGCGTCGTCCGTGATAAAATATCCGTTTTTGACGGTAATGCTGTTTTTTTGCAAGTAAGCGGGTTTCACGCCCCTTACGCTAGTGTTGACGTTTTCGTTGCCGTAAACCACTTGATATGAGGACGAAACCACGGGGGAAACGTATTGAATCCCCTTTACTTTCTTTTCTATCGCCTCGGCATCCCTGGTCTTTAAACTCTGCATTGCGCTTCTCGCTTGACGCACTCCCTTGTTTCTACCGCCTTCCGGCATTATGTTTAACGTGTTTGCGCCAAGTTCGCCGAAACTGTCCGTGGTCTGCGCCTTTACTCCGTCGCCTAAGGCAACCATCGCCACAACCGCGCCCACGCCGATTATTATGCCCAACATGGTGAGAAGGGAACGCATACCGTTCGCTTTTATGGAAGTCAGCGCCATTATGAAACATTCTCTAAACAACATCCATAACCACGCCCCTTCCCGCATCTTTGGAAATTACGCCGTCACGCACCAAAATCTGACGGCTTGCGCATTGGGCGATTTCAGGCTCGTGGGTGACTAAAATAATCGTTCTCCCTTTTTCGTGCAAGCCTTGAAAAATCTCCATAATCTCCTTTGTAGACTTAGTGTCGAGATTTCCGGTAGGCTCGTCCGCCATTATTATGTGCGGGTCGTTTACCAAGGCTCTCGCTATCGCCACTCTTTGACGTTGACCGCCCGAAAGTTCGTTCGGCTGATGCGCCGCCCTGTCGCCGAGTCCCACGGCTTCCAAAAAGTGATACGCCTTTTCTCTGCGCTCCTTTAATCCTACTCCTGCGTAAAGAAGGGGAAGCGCAACATTGTCTAAAGCGTCGATTTTTGAAAGCAGGTTAAAATTTTGGAACACGAAGCCGATTTTCTTGTTGCGTGTTCTCGCCAAAGCGTCGTCGGAGAGATGCGCCACTTCTTCGCCGTCAAGTTTGTATGAGCCGACGGTTGGACGGTCCAGGCAACCTAAAATATTCATCAATGTGGATTTGCCCGAACCCGACGGTCCCATTAATGCGGCAAATTCGCCTTCCGTAATGTCTATATCTATGCCGTTAAGTGCCGCCACTTCTTCCGTACCGATTTTGTAGAGTTTTTTTACGCCCCGAAGCTGTATGGTTGGCGACTTAGTTTGCATTTTTCTTCCCCTTTGACGAACTGTCCTTCTTGTTGAGCCGCGCCGCTTCGTCCCTGCGTTCGGTCTTTATTACTGCCGCGGTTTGATAGGATTGGAAAATTTTATCGCCTTCGGAAAGTCCCGATACAACCTCAACGTAATCGTCGTCGCTGATTCCGAGTTGCACCGCTCTCCTGGTTATCCTGCCGTTATCCTCTTTAATCATAACGTAGGCCCCTTCGCCGTCGGCTTTTACCGAGGCTATGGGAATCGCTAAGGCGTTTTCCCTAACGTCTTTAAGCACCGTAACCCTCGCCGTCATAGCGGGAAATAGTTTGCTCTCGGGGTCTTCCACGTCTAATGTGACATAATAGTAAATAACCGCGTTGGAGCTTGAACTTGAACCGGAGGACGAACCTTTTATATTCCAGAGGTTTGCGGTATCCGTTTGGGAAATCTTCGTCACCTTCGCCCGAAAGGTTTCGTTTTTATACGCGTCAACGGTAAATTCCGCATTCTGACCCACTTTTATATCGCCTATATCGCTTTCGTCAATCTTAGCCAAAATCTTTTTCTTGGATAAATCCGCGATTCGCATTATAACGGTGGGATTATTCGTGCCTTGAGTCGCCATCGCGCCAACGCTTTGGGGTTCGCCCACAACAACGCCGTCCATGGAAGCGTAAATCAAAGTGTCGTTGATATCCGCCTGCGCGCTTGCCAAAGTTGTCACCGCAGTGTCATAGTTAAACTTTGCCGTTTCAAGTTCTTCTTGGCTCTTTGCGCCTATATTGTAGAGATATTTCACGCGGTTATACTTCGACTCCTTATCCCGCACGTCAATCGCCGCTTTTTCCTTCTTCGTTTCAAGCTCTTCGCTGTCTAGTGTCGCCACAAGTTGCCCTTTATGAACCACTTCGTTTTCCTTTACCAAGACGGAAGTAATTCGCCCCGTCTTTTTTGGCGCAACGTCAACGTAATCCACCGGCGCGATGGTGCCCGTGGCTTCAATGATGGTTCTCATGTTGCGCCTTTCTACCGTTACCGTTTTTGCGTTCGCTACCATTTCTTTACTCTTGTTTTCTCTGTAGCTGCCGTAAGCAAAATAAGCTATAACGCCCACAACAACGAGCGCCGCGACGACTTTTAAAATAAATTTCTTATTCATGTTTATCTCCTGATTAACGGGTCTTTGAGACTTTTTCATCTTTAGGCACCGCAGAATCTTTTATGGTCATGTTCATGTTTCTGG
>JAFXOC010000651.1 GCA_017529085.1 Selenomonadaceae bacterium
AGCCAGAAAAAATCCCCCGCAAAGAAACTTCGCTCCCTTCAAATTCAACCCATCAAAAGGGAGTCCAGAGGGGCGAAGCTCCTTTGGCAGGGTCAAGGGGCAGCGCCCCTTGTAGGGTTTGGGACGAAGTCCCAACTAAAAATTACAATCTTTCAAATTCAGCCGCAGCCAAGATGAATGGTCCGAGACCTTTAGGCTCGTTGGTGACAATCGGTTCGCTGATGTAGTACGCAAAAGAGCCGTCGCGATAGCCGTAAGCGGCTGTGTCCTTTCCGCCCAAGCCCGCTACGAAGCAGATCTTGTTGAGGCAGATGGTACCCATCGGAGTTTCGGAGATAAATTCGTCCAAAAGACCCTGATAAGATTTCTTCGCAAAATCGCGCATCTTTTCAGGCAACCATCCCATACGAACGCCTTTGAAGAGAGCGTAAGCAATCATGGAAGAGCCGGACGCTTCGACGTAGTTGCCTTTTCTGTCCGGGCAGTCAAGCACCTGATACCATACGTGGGAATCCGGACTTGCAACTTTTAGCAAGGCTTCCATTGTCTCGTTCAAAATCTTAATGATTTCTTTCTTATACTCGCACTCGTCGGGGAGTTGCTCCAACGTATCGACAAGCGCCATGCAGTACCAGCCCATTGAACGGCTCCAGAAATGCTTGGAGCAACCCGTTTCCTTATTAGCCCAAGGCTGTTCTCTTGCGTCGTCATAAGCGTGGAACAATAAGCCGGTCTTAGGATCGTAAGTATGCTTTCTTGCGATAATGAATTGTTTTGCGATGTCGTTGTATTCGTCCATGCTCTTTGTGAACTCGCTCACATACTTTGCATAGAACGTCGCGCCCATGTATAAACCATCGAGCCAAATCTGTTCGGGGTATATAGCCTTATGATAGAACACGCCTTCTTTGGTTCTCGGATGATGTTCTATCTGGCTTCTCAAAAGCTGCAAGGCCTTTTTGTAATTTTCGTCGTGGGTTTCCTGATAAATCGAAAGGAGGGTTTTGCCGTTGTTTAAATGGTCGATATTATATTCCTTAACGTCATATCCGCGAATGGTGCCGTCCGGTTGCACAAAAGTATCCATGCACTCTTTAACATAGTCGAAATACTTCTTCTCGCCGGTATTTCTCCATACCTCTAAAATGCCGTCAAGGGTGAGCCCGAACTCATACGCCCAATAACTCGTCAGATCCGTCTTCCTCTCGATAACAGAATCCGCCATCCATTTAGAATATTTTGAATACTCTTTGTCCATCATAAACTTTCCTCCTTTTACATCTCGGGATTTACACCCGAATACCGAGGACTAACCCTCGTACCCACATTTCTCTATATATAATTTTATCTTCCCCGCAAAGATAAGCGAGGAAGATAAAATATATAATGACACTTGTTTATTTTTTTTCAGTTGCCGGAAACCTTCATTAAGTCATTATGACCGAAGCACTGTTCATACTTCCAACCGGTAAGAGCTTCAACAGCCGCTTTGGTTTCGGGGGTAACATCATCCATAGAGCCGCCTTCGCGGATACGATGAACTTCGTCAACCAAAAGCTTGTGATTTTCCTTGGTAAGTTTCAAACCGTGGGAAATGACAAGCACGATAACGCAGAGCAGGATAGGCACTACGATGGTCATGAAGAGAACGCCCTGGATAGCGAGATCGGTCTGCTGACCTGCGCCCTTTTCAAATCCGAACGCCGCCAAACCTACGCCGAGCAAGAAACCTTCGAGAGCGGAAGCAACTTTGGAAAGAAGACCGTTACAGCCGGTGAAGATACCTTCGCGACGCTCCATGGTAACAGCCTCGTCAACGTCCGCCATAAAGGGAAGCTGGAACACGGGGATGTAGTCCGCGCCCGCTTTACCGACGTTGTTGATGATAGCTAAGATAGTGAGCCATACGACAACCATTTCTTCTTCCATGCCGAATTGTTTCTGCTGGAAGAGGACATAGTAACCGATAAGGGAAAGAGTTACGATAACGAAAACGACCTTAAAGGCGAAAGGACCGCCTTTGCGATAGCAAAGCGCAATGAAGATAGCGAGCGCGATAAAGGAAACGAGAGTCGCAAAGCTGGTGATAACGGAAGTCGCGCTCATGGAAAGACCCAAAGCGTAAACGACGTAGTAGGTAAAGATACCGGCAGCTAAGTTCTTATAGATACCGATAAAGAGCATCATGCCCGCATGGAGGCGGAAGGTCTTAACTTTTAACGCAGCGACGACGTCGTTGCCGAGTTTCTTAAAGATATGACCGATGGAACCCATTTCTTCGGTGTAGTGTATATCTTCGGGAGCGCGCTCGAAAGTGAGCTTATACATTACCAAGAGGGAAAGGCAGACAACCGCCGCGTAGGAAAGACCGGTATAGAAGAATGCGTCAATGTTGCCTTCGCCGAATCTCTGGAAGAA
>JAFXOC010000652.1 GCA_017529085.1 Selenomonadaceae bacterium
AGGGGTTCATTTTGACTGTGGATATGACACCCGGTTATATAAATATCGTTATCTACCTGTTGAAAATAAAATGAAGCTAAAAATACATTACTTTCGCCTTTTTCATGAAATTTCATCTTGCAGGTGACAAGACAACTGTCCGCAGATACGCTCGACATTCGGTAAACTTCGCTTGACATTTTAAAAACCGGATTTTCGCGCCAAAACTTTTTGAACCGTTCAGCCAAACTTTCATGATTGTTGATAACGTTAATCGACCCGGGACCTATCCAAGTAAATATGCTCGGATGCAAAAAGAGAAATATCTTGTCGATATTCTTTTCTTCAAAAAACAGATGTATCACTTTACGCGCATTTATCAATGCCTTTTCTTTTAAATATCCATCCATAAATATCTTGTTCTGTTTCCGTCAATGAACGGCAAAACGCATGGTCAACATGGTTATATCATCGGATTGTTCGGCGGATTTTACGAATTTAGCCAAAGAATCGTCTACACCTTTTACAAGAGCGCTGAGTTTACATCTATGATCTATATTGTTTAAACAATCTTCAAGACGCTTCTCGCCGTATTGGTTCAAATGTTCGTCCATAGCTTCGGTCACGCCGTCGGTGTAAAGATATACGATGTCGCCGTAACCAAGTTTTGTTTCCTGCTGAACAAAATCCACATCTTCCATAATTCCAAGGACGCAGTTTTGCTCCACTTCAAGCCATTTAAACTTCTCTTCATCGTTTTTATAGACCAAAGGAGGATTGTGACCTCCGTTGACATAAGTCATAACGCCGGTTTCAAGATCTACCATAGCTAAAAATACAGTAACGAACATCAGTTCATCATTGTTTTGACAAAGTTTTTGATTGGCAAACTTCATGGCGGAGGCTAAATCGTAAGAGCCTTGAGACATTAGAACCGAATCTTTTAAGGTGGATTTGCTGTTAGCCATAAAGAGAGCCGCGCCTATGCCTTTTCCGGATACGTCCGCCATAGTAAGCGCCAAATGCGTCTTATCTATGAAATAAAAATCGTAAAAATCGCCGCCAACGTACTTTGCCGCTCGCATTGAACCGTATATTTCTATATCGTCGCGCCCAAGCTCAAAGTCGTGAGGAAGCAAACTCTGCTGAATGTTAGAGGCGGCGCTAAGTTCCGTAGCTATACGTTCGCGTTCCGACGTGACGCGCTCTAAACGCCTCGTATAATTCTTCAAATTATCCGTCATATCGTTGAAACAATTTGCCAATTTTTTCAGTTCATCGTTGTCTGAAAGGTTGTCATTATCGGAGAGTTCTATTTTTTTATCCAGGTTGCCGGCTGAGATTTCATTTACGCCTGCGGTTAATACACTTAACCGCTCTGTTAAGTTATTGGCAATTTTTTTACCGACAATAGGAACGTATAACATTATGGCTGCAATTATTCCAATCATAGCCAATAACAGAAACTCCACGGATCTATTCATATCGTCGATAAAGTCGTCGGTCACTTTATTGATAATATTGTCGGTTTTCGTTTCAGATTCTACAACCTCGCTCTCCGCCCTTAATATGCCCACACTCCAGCCGATAGTGTTCGGAATTGGCGCATACGAAAGATAATAATTCTTCCCGTCTATATTAATACGCTCTACCCCTTGTTCTCCATCCGTCATCTTCTTTGCGACATTGGCGATTTCTTTATTCTCGTGATTGAGCAAACTCGAATCACTCGCGTACGCCTTACCTTCCTTTTCTGCTTCATAAAATTTAGTTCGGCTCGCGTATTCGTCGAAACTAACCTTAAAAATTCCCGCTTTGTGGGGGCTTACGATAACATGACCGGCGCTATTTAATACAAAACCAAAACCATTCGTCCAATTTTTAATAGTATGTTGAACAAGCTCGTAAATTTTATCCGAAGGAATGTCTACGGCGACTGTTCCGGCTATTTCACCGTTAGGCGCGTAATAAGGAGCGGCTACCGTCATAATAGGTTTACCCGTGTATATATCAGGATAAAGATCGCTGGCAACGGGTCTTTTATCTTCCAGTACCTTTTTGTACCAAGGGCGCAATCGAAAATCAACATTAGTGATAATGTCCTCTTCTGCGCTACTGTAAACGCCATTTCTATCAACCGCTATCTGGTAGCCTTTATTCGAACAGATATAAATAGAACTGACATTTTTGTCGCCCCTTACAAGTTCTCTCATAAAATCCACGGCATTTGCCAACAAGCCGATTTCTTCACGATTAGCTTCTAAGTCGTACCCTCTTGTATACAGCAAACGCGCCGTGATTACGTCATCGTTTTCCCTATAAAAAGAAGCCTCGCTTCTTAGCTTATAATTTTCCGGATTTTGCAAAAAACGATGTAACTGATCCGCCACTCTCTCAGCATACCAAAGATAATCATCCGAAAACCTTAGCCCCATCATGGAGGCGCGATCCAAAGTTATTTCCTGCATTTCATCAATTAAATTTTCCCTTAACGTCTTGGTGGTTTTTTCTATAGCTATGTCTCCAAGCTCGTTGCCAATATCTTCGGCATCAGACTTTAAAGTCATAATGCCCCCGAACGACACTATTCCGGAGGTCAAGAGCGTCAACATGCAGATACTTATCAGCCCTGTCAACAACTGCTTTCTTACGCTTAACTTCTCAAACCTTGTTTTCAAAAAATTCATCAATACGCCTCCCTTACATTCCGACAAATCGCACGGCAAGCATGGTAATGTCGTCGGATTGGTCGGCGTCTCCAACATGAGCAGATAGGGATAAATTTATGCTTTCAAGAATGGATTTAAGGTCTTTTTGAGGGTCTAAACCATTTAAGCAATCTTCAAGTCTTTGCTCGCCGTATTGCTCCTTATCCTTGTTCATAGCCTCGGTAACGCCGTCGGTATAAAGGTAAATAATATCGCCGGCGTTTACTTTAATTTCTTGTTGCTTAAACAGAACGTCTTCCATAAGACCGAGCACACAATTCGGTTCGGTTTCAAACCATTTGAACTTGTCCTCGTTTTTGCGATAAATCAAGGGCGGATTGTGACCTCCGTTGACATAGACCAATTTCCCCGTTTCAAGGTTTAAAAGCGCGACAAATACCGTTACGAACATCGCTTCATCGTTGCCGCAACAAAGTTTTTTATTGACCTCCGTCATTACTGCGGCAATGTCATCGCCATCCATTTTTAACGCAATATCTTTAAGCACGGACTTACTGTTTGCCATAAAGAGAGCTGCGCCAACGCCTTTTCCCGATACGTCCGCTATAGAAAACATCAAGCGTTTGTCATCTATAAAGTAAAATCCGTAAAAATCCCCGCCGACAACCTTTGCCGCTTGCATTGAAGCGTATATTTCCACATCGTTTCTTCCAATGTTAAAATCATGGCGGAGCATACTTTGCTGAATACTTGCGGCAACTTTCATTTCAGTTTCAATATGCTGTTTTTCGGATATTGCTTGCTCCAAGTTTGAAATATGGGCGTTTAAAGACTTTGTCATACCGTTGAAACATTCCGCCAAATGTTTCAATTCATTATCCGCCCGAAGCTCTATTTGTTTATCAAAATTCCCCTCTGAAATCTCGTTTACGCCTTTAGTTAATACATTTAGCTGATCCGTAAAATCATCCGTTATTTTCTTCCCGATTTTATATGACAATAAAGTAGCCAAAACAAGTATTACCAACAACGTAAGCATGGTGAACAAAATTGAACGTTGTATTTTATGAACGGAATTTTTGGTTATTTCATCAATAAAAACTCCGTTGCTTATTTCGGATTCAAGCGCGTCGTCTTCTTCGAGCAACATCCCGAAGCTCCATCCTTCGCTGCCTTTGATTGGCGTATAAGAAAGAAAATAATTTTTACCGTCGATAGAAATTAAACTAATGCCCGTTTCCCCTGCAAGCATTTTTTTCACGACTTCTACAAGCTCTAAGTTTTCGTTCTCTAATAAACTCGGACGATACTGAAACTCTACCTCTGCGTTTCTTCCGTCATCCGTTAATTGCTTGCTCAATTCCTTGTTATAGCTAACGCTAAACACTCCCTCTTGCTTAGGGGAAAATACAACGTACCCTTTATCGTTTAATATA
The DNA here is from genome assembly GCA_017529085.1 of Selenomonadaceae bacterium. Lineage (GTDB taxonomy): Bacteria > Bacillota > Negativicutes > Selenomonadales > Selenomonadaceae > RGIG9201. The sequence continues at coordinate 4,085 of JAFXOC010000652.1, forward strand.
AAACCGAATCCGGTTTTTTTCATTTTTATACGCTCTATTTGCTCTTGTATTGCAGATAGAGTATAATCCACACAAATTACGCCGGCTATATCTCCATCCTTATCGTAGTATGGAATGGATGCGGAAATTACATCCTCGCCAATGGTATACACGCTTGAATACACATTGGATAAAACCACCTTACGACTTGCTATTGCGTCCTTATACCATGGTCTTTCATAATAATTGAAAGGCAGGACATTATTATTTTCATCTACATACAAACTGTAATCGCGCTTACAGAGAATGCCAAAACCGTTTACGGAATAACAGTATATGCCTTTTACATATCCCATTTCATCCATAAAAACGTCTTTCATCCAATCCTGCAAATTAGCCATCAACGCTACTTCTCCCGCATATTTATCCACACTTTTGACCTGCGCCAAACGCAATACGGGAGTTTTGCTTTTTGCGTTGTCTGCGCTAAGTATAGGAATACTGCGCAGTTGATAATCTTCCGGGTGCTGAAGAATTCTTGTCATTTCAGACGACAGTAACTCTGCGCACCAAACATAATTCCCGGTTATAAGCCAACGCATCATTTCCGCTCGTTCTTCCGTCATTCTTTGCATTGCGGTGGTTACGCCGTCATTTAATACTTTTCCGCTGGTTTCCCTTGCAAAAGTACCTATCTTTGACCCCATATTTACCGCCGCGCTATTTAACCTTATTATGCCGCCTATAAATACCAGCGTAGATATCAAAAGCGTTATTAAACTGCAAGCTATCAGAGATACTAATATTTGTTTTTTTATGCCCCATTCCTTAAATGCTTTACTTACTTTTTTCACTCCATCACCTACTTTAACGCCTTTGATAATAATTTAAATGTGGGTCAAGGGTAGCCCTTGCGGGGTAATTGGGGCAAAGCCCCAATTACCTCAAGAGCGTTTAAATTTTGAAACTAAAAATTCAACAATAACGAAAAATACGGGGATAAGGAAAATGCCAACAGCGGTAGCAAACAACATACCGCCGACGACAGCGGTGCCCATGCCGTTACGAGCCGCCGCGCCCGCACCCGATGCAAGAGCCAACGGCAAACAACCTATTATAAAGGCGAGAGACGTCATAAGAATAGGACGAAGTCTTTGACTTGCCGCTTCTATAGCGGCTTTTTTTGCGTCCATACCGTTATCTCTGCGAACTTTAGCAAATTCTACGATTAAGATTGCATTCTTCGCTGCAAGACCTATTATCATAATAACGCCTATTTGCATATAGATACTGTTCATAAGCCCCATATTCGGCGAACCTGAAAGGGCTGAAGATATGAAGAGTACGTATTGCACGAAAAACGCGCCGAAAATTCCCGTAGGAACTGCAAGGAGTACGGCAAAAGGTACGCTCCAACTCTCGTAAAGAGCCGCAAGGCATAAGAACACAAAGACGAGAGCAAGCCCCATTACTTGAAGGGTGGAACCCGAAGCCTTCTTTTCCTCGCGAGATTGACCGGACCATTCGACTGAAAATCCTGCGGGAGCAGTTTCTGCAACTACTTCTTCCATTGCTTGTATCGCTTGACCTGAACTATAACCGCTCGCGGTATTGCCTTGGATTTTTACCGTCCTGACGCCGTTAAAACGAGATATACCGGAGGAGGACGTTGCGGTTCTGGAATTAAGCAAACTGTTTAAAGGAACCATCCCGCCGCTTGTGTTTCGCACATAAGTGTAACGCAAAGCCTCCGCCTCATTACGGTACTGCGCATCCGCTTGAAGCATTATCTTATAGCTTTTTCCGAATTGAATAAAATCGCCTATTTGACTGCCGCCGTAATTCACTTGAAGAGCCGTATACACATCGGAAAAATTCACGCCCAGCTGCTTTGCTTTTTGACGGTCAATCTCAAATTCGCAAATAGGAGAAAAAGCCGAAAAAGTGGTTCGCACTCTGGCAAGTTCCGGTCTGTTTCCTGCCGCTTCTATTATGTCTTTCGCTATTTTGTCAAGTTCCTCGTCGCTGCGGCCGGTCATATCAAGAAGTTCCATACTCCAGCCGCCGACCATTCCAAGTCCCGGCAAAGCGGGCATGGTAAACGCCATAATCTTTGCTTCGGGATGTTTTGGTCCCATTTGATTTATCCGTCTTACTATCGAATTAACGGCAAGCTCCTTTGTAGTGCGTTCACTCCATGGTTTTAAACCTACGAAAAAAGTTCCGCCGCTGGATTTTATGCCGCCGCTTAATGCGTCATAACCCGCTATTCGCATTATTTTTGTAACGCCGTCTATGGTCTTTAAATCTTCATTGACAGCGTCCATAGCTTCATAAGTACGATTAAGGGAAGTGCCTTCGGGCAACGTTACGGACACTATGGCAAAACCTTGATCTTCGTTCGGAACGAAAGTTGCGGGAAGCAGTTTGTAAAAAACCCCCATCAGGACGCAAATAACAAGAAGCATTGCCGCGCCTATTTTAAGATGTCCCACAAGCCAACCTACCATTCCCGTATAACGGGCTTGGGAACGATCGAACCAATTGTTAAACGCCGTGAAGAATCTGTCGAGAAT
>JAFXOC010000653.1 GCA_017529085.1 Selenomonadaceae bacterium
GCAGGCATTATCAGCCAACGGAAATATATCTTTATATGTCGGCGGAAATTTTGGAACTTCATAAAAGCGACAATCGCTATTTGTACTGTCTTGATAAATTGGCGGCTATGCAAAATCGTTCAATGAAATATCATATTATTGAACGGCAGGATTTAAAAGACGTGCAGCTTTTCGACGCTTTTTACGATGATTTTCGGCAAATTATCTTAGACATTACCAAAGATTTTGACGAGAGCGATACACTTATTTTAAATGTGTCCTCCGGCACACCCGCCATGAAAAGTTCTCTCTTGGTTTTAGCTACATTGGGCGAATACCCGGTTCGCTTGATTCAAGTGACTACGCCCTCAAAAAAGATGAACGAACATCAACACAAGGACTACGTAGTGGAGCTTTTATGGGAAGGCAATGATGATAACGCCGAAAATTCGGAAAATCGCTGTCACGAAGTACGTTGTCCCACGTTATCGCAGATAAAGCAAGAGGAAATCATAAAAAAGCTTGTCTTGGTTTATGATTATGCGGCGGCATTGGAAGTTGCAAAAACTTTGCCGGAAGCGAATACAAAAAAATACCTTCCTCTTTTGGAACTTGCATACTACAGATTGCAACTGAATTTTCCCAAGCTTAACATTTTGGCGAACGAAATCGGCGGCGACATTATCCCAATAAAGGATGAGGAACGGCAAAAACTCTTTGAATACGCTCTTAACATGGACATTAAGCGTAAAAAAGAGGAGTACACCGATTTTGTGCGGGCGATAACGCCTTTAGTGGTGGATTTGTTTGTTCTCATAGTAAAAAACGAGTGCAACATTGATATAAAAAAGTGTACCGAAAGAGTGAGCATAAACAGAAAAGATCCCAAACAGAAGGCGTTATGTTGGCAAAAAGAAAAACTTCCCATTGTTTATCCCGAAGTTGATGAATTTTTAAACAAAATGTTTAACGAATTTAATTACGGAATTGTTTATTCCTCCGCATTGGTGAAAATCATAAAGGAATTTGCCGTAAACAAACAGGCGGGCGAACTTGCGGAAAATATTCGAAGCGTTGAGGAAAAGGTGAGAAACCGAGCCGCTCATGAAATTGTATCGCTTTCCGACAAAGCCATAAAAAATATGTTGGGATTCTCCGTTGAAGATATTATGACCTTCGTCAAAAAAGCCTTCAAATACACTGGACTTGGTATCACTCAAAAACATTGTGATTCTTACGACTCCATGAATCAAAAAATACTTGCCGCTATGGGGTGACGCTATGAGTATCGTTTATGTTTCGGAACCTACAACGAGAATTAGCACGGAGGAAAACCGCATCGTTATCGACAACGAAGACGGATTAAAACAATCATACCCTATAGCCTCCGTTGAAGGCATTACTTTTCTAAGCCGGGCGCATATTACTGTGGCTTGCATGGAGAAATGTTTACACTTGGGTATCCCCGTGTCCTTTATGACAAAAAGCGGTCATTATTTCGGGCGGTTGGTTTCCACGGGTCATGTCAGCGCAGAGTTGCAAAGGCGACAAAGCAGCTTATACGATACGGATTTTGCAAAGGAATTTTCCAAGCGTATCATTCACGCCAAAACCCGCAATCAGCTTACTGTGCTTAAACGATACGCCAAAAGCCGCAGCGTTGACATAAGCAATATTAAAAGTCAAATTTGCATATCAATCGCAAAAATTTCTGTAGCGGAAAGCATTTCGGAACTAATGGGGTACGAAGGGCAATGCGCCAAACTTTATTTTGCGGGGCTTTCCAAGTGTATCGAAGAAAAATTCGCCTTTAACGGAAGAAACCGCCGTCCGCCTAAAGACCCTTTTAATTCTCTCATTAGTCTCGCTTACAGCATACTGATGAACGAGATTTATAACGAAATCGAAAACAAGGGGCTTAATCCCTATTTTGGTTTTATGCGCCGAGATGCTGAAAAGCACCCTACGTTAGCAAGCGATTTATTGGAAGAATGGCGCGCTCCTCTGGCGGACGCTTTGGCTATGAGTCTCATAAACGGTCATGAATTAGGCGAAGAACATTTTATTTTGGGAACTACCGAAAAACCCGGCTGTTTTCTCACGAAGGATGCTATGAAAATATTTTTGAAGAAGTTGGAAAAGAAACTTCAAACCAAGGTCAGCTATCTTTCATACGCC
>JAFXOC010000654.1 GCA_017529085.1 Selenomonadaceae bacterium
CGTCTCGCTATGAAGGTTTGGGAATAGTAGGAATAGAAGCCCAAGCAGCGGGCGCGTCTTCCTTTTTTTCGGATGCGTTGCCAAAGGATTTAGATATAACGCCGCTTGCTAATTTTTTGCCGATAGATAATGCAAAAATTTGGGCAGAAGAAATTTTGAAGGTAAAAAACAAAGAGCGAAAAGATTATTCGGAATTGATAGCAAAAGCGGGTTATTCCGTTGAGGATGAAGCGGGGAAAGTGGAGAAGTTTTTTATCGAACGCAATACGACGGAGGAACAATTTTGAAAGATAAGGACGTTCTCAAACTATTCTTGAAAAATGGCTGGCAAGAAGTTAGCGTTAAGGGAAGTCATCATAAGTTGCGAAAAGAGGACAATACCGAGATTATACCTGTTCACGGAAGGGAGCTTGCCCCCGGGCTTTTGAATGTTTTGCTGAAAAGAAACGGTTTTACGAAATGATTTGGGAGGTTTTTTTATGATATTCACTTATCCTGCGCTGGTGCATAACGATTCAGACGGATTGTGGCTTGAATTTCCCGATTTACCCGGTTGTCAAACTTGCAGCCCTAGTTTAAAGGAAATTATTATAGACGCCGAAGAAGCTTTGGAATGTTATATAGAAGAAGAGTTGGAACATTCAGGGGTACTGCCGAAACCTAGCGATATTAAGTCCATAAATGTAACGAATGATGATTTTACAACGCTGATTGCCATAGAAATAGATTTAAAGAAATCAAAAAAATCTATAAGAAAAACCTTAACTATACCGTATTGGTTAAATGAAAAAGCTACAGCCGCAGGTATAAATTTTTCCAAAACATTGCAGGAAGCCCTTTTGGCAAAATTGGCATATTAAAATCAGGTGACAAAATGACTTACTATTTAAGCGAAACGCCGCTAAAAGCGAATCATGCGGGGAGCAAGGCGCGTCTTGACGCGGATAGGATTATCGGCGAGTTTTGCGAGGAACTTTTGCATATTGAGATAAAGAACTATTCCTCTAAATTTGCCAAGTTAAAAGATAAGATTTCGCCGAATTATTTGAGCAAATTGAAAAAATTGACATTCACAAAAGGTCAAAAGATATTGTTGCAATATCCGTTTTATTTTGACAGGATAACCAATAAAATCTTGAAAAAATTCGCATTGCAAAACGAAACGACCTTGCTTTTGCACGATGTTGACGCGCTTAGAAATTTCGGCAAAACTTCCGTTAACGAAGAGATTAACTTTTTAAATTCCGCCAAACTTTTGATAACGCACAACGAGTTTATGACCGCAAAGTTAAAAGAATTGGGAGTAACGACGAAAACGACGGAGCTCACACTTTTTGATTATCTTTTAACGGATATTCCCGATATAAAAAGAAATTTAGGTAAAACCATAGCTTTCCCCGGGAACTTGCAAAAGAGCGTTTTCCTGCGCGACGAAGCCATGGCGAAAATCAATGCGGAATTTCATTTATACGGCGGGGAAAATCCCGACCTGAAAGCTGCCAACCTGCATTATATGGGAGGGTTTTCGCCAGAAGTTATACCCCATAAATTAACGGAAAGTTTCGGTCTTGTTTGGGACGGGGAAAACGTATCAACTTGCGCGGGAAGCTTCGGCGAATATCTAAGGTACAACAATCCTCATAAACTATCGTTATACATAGCCGCCTGTTTACCCGTGATAACATGGAACGAGGCGGCGATTGCAAAATTTATCAAAGCTAACAATATCGGATTTTGCGTTGATTCATTAGAGGAAATTCCGCATAAAATCGAAAGTTTGACCGACGAGGATTATGAAGAATTTTTGAGGAATTTGAAAGTTTTGCAGGGAAAAGTTGTAAACGGTGAGTATTTGAGAGGTGTTCTTAACAAGTTTGTCAAATGAAGCAGGCCGCATAAAAACGCGACCCTAACTCCTTTGTTTGGAGCTAGGGTCGCGATTTTTTTATCCTCTGTTCGTATCTTCCGTTAATTTTCTAAGCCAATCCGTATCTAAAGCCTCCAAGTCTTTTTCGGTCGCTCTCCATTTCCAATTCATGCCGACCGTCCCGGGCGTGTTCATGCGGTGCTTGCTGTCTAGGAACAGCAAATCCTGAAGCGGAATTATCGCCATACGCGCGTCTGTTTTGTAGGCAAACTCCACTAATTTTTTCGCCACGTCTTTGGAATTATCCATATCCGCGCCCAAGAGATTTGAAAGCGCCAACTTGTGTTCCTCGGAAAGTTCTCTCTCGTACCACCCCAACGTGGTGTTGTTGTCATGTGTTCCCGTGTATACTACGCTGTTTTCGGAAGAAACAAAACCGTAACGATTGTCACCCGCAAAGTTTAAAGCGAAATGCAAAACCTGCATTCCCGGGAAATCGCAGGCGGCGCGAAGGGCTTCCACTTCGTCCGTTATTATCCCCAAATCTTCGGCGACTATCGGGAGTTTTCCCAACGCTATTCTTATCGAGTCAAAAAACGGCTTGCCCGGGCCTTTCACCCACTTGCCGTTGATGGCGGTCTTTGCCGAGCCTTTGACTTCCCAATAGGCTTCAAAGCCTCTAAAGTGGTCGATTCTTACGATGTCAACGGTTTCGTATAATTTTTCAAAGCGATTCTTCCACCAAGCGTAATTTTCCGCTTTCATAGCGTCCCAATCGTATTGGGGATTGCCCCAGAGCTGACCCGTCGCGCTGAAATAATCGGGCGGCACTCCCGCAACCGTATTTGGCGCGCCCTCCTCGTTCAAGTCGAAGAGATGTTGATTCGCCCAACAATCCGCGCTGTCGTGGGATACGAAGATGGGCATATCCCCTAAAATCTCAATTCCCTTTTCGTTCGCGTATTCGTGAATTTTCTTCCACTGCGCGTCAAAAATGTACTGTTGGAACTTAACGAATCCAATCTCGTCCGCAAGTTTCGTCTTGAGTTTGGCAAGATACGATTGTTGCCTTGTCCGCGCTTCTTTTGGCCACTTTACCCACGCTTCTCCGTGGTAATACTCTTTAAGCGCGGTAAATAAGGCGAAATCGTCCAGCCAATAGGTCTGCCTTTCGATAAATTCCGTATAATCTTCGGGGTAGGGTCGTTTAAACGCGGCGTAGGCTTTTTTCAAGGCTTCGCGTTTAAAAATCCAAGCTTGTTCAAAATCCGCGAAATTTTTCTCGGGAGATTTTTCCGGCGCAATGTCCTTCTTCGTCAAAAGTTTGCGCTCAACCAAATCTTCTAAGTCGATAAGAAGAGGGTTTCCCGCAAACGCCGAAGGCGATTGATACGGCGAAAACCCGAAGAAATCCACGGGACCCATCGGTAAAATCTGCCATACGGATTGTTTCGCCTCATGGAGCAAATCTATAAACTTAAAGGCGGCTTTGCCGAAATCCCCAACGCCATAAGGCGAAGGAAGGGAAGTCGGATGCAAGAGTACGCCCGCTTTTCGCTTGTATTTGGGCTTTAGGGGAAGTTCCTTTAACGCGAGGAATGACAAGGGTTTAATAACAAGTTTCAGCTTGCCGCGAACCACCGCAAATTTATCCCCTGTGAATTTATCCTCAAAATCTCTCGCCGTAAAATCGAATACATCGGCGTACGCTACGCGTTCCTCGTTGCTTCTGTTTACGGCGATTATGAATGTTTCGTCGTCCGCCGCATTGTTAAAAGCGTCCTTGTTGTTTCGTATAATTCTGGCGAAAGCGAAAACGTCCCCGTCGCCGAAAATCGGGATAAATTCCCCGCCTTGCAGGGCGGGATGATTTTTCCTCAATTCGACGCATTTTTTATAAAAATCCTCAAGCTCTTTATTTTCGCGACCCCAAGGGAAAGGCGCGCGGGAATCCCTAGCTCCCGCCTCGTCCGCGTAATAAATCGACGGCGCGCCCACATGGGTAAACTGCCACAGAACCGCCATTTTTTGACGTTTTATCGCTGTGTCCCCTTCGCCGAAAACTTTGTTTATACGCTCGGTATCGTGACTTCCCAAAAGGTTCATCGCTTGGTATTGCGCAAATTTCGGATAGTTTTCGCAATAATTTTGGAGCCTTCTGAAAAGGGTTGCGCCGTCGATATGCCCCATTATGAAGTCGACGACGTTTGCCCTAAACGGATAATTCGTCGCCGCGTCCATCTCGCGTCCCGAAAGATATGTGCGGGGCGTGTCGTAAGCGACTTTGTTCGACGCGTCGTCCCACACTTCGCCGATAATCGCCGCGCCTTTTTTGTTTGCCGCCTTGTAAAACTTTTCCGTAAAGGCGGAGGAAACATCCCCGGGCGCGTTCAGCCGAAATCCCGCCGCCCCCATGTTCAGCCAATGATTTAATACGCTGTCTTTGTCGTTTATGACAAAATTTTGAAAATCTTCGTTTCGGTCTCTTATCTTGGGGGTTTTTTCATCTCCCCAACGAGCGTCGTATTTAAGCGGAAAGTCCCAAAATTCAAACCAAGGGAAGTATCTCGATTTACGGCTCTGATACGCCCCTTCTTCGTCAAAGAGTTTGCTCTTGTTAAAATAGCGGCTGTCCTCGCTGACGTAACTGAACACGCCTTCAATGATAATCTTTATCCCAAGTTCCTCAGCTTTTTTCGTCAGATTCTTAAAATCTTCCTCGCTGCCCAAAGCGTCGTCCACAGCCATATAATCCAGAGTGTCGTAACGATGGCTTGTGTTGCCGGGGGTAACGGGCGTCAGATGAATGACGGTTACGCCCAGTTCCTTTAGGTATGGAAGTTTCTCGCAAATTCCCTCTAAATCTCCGCCGTAAAATTCTTCCAACCCGTTCGCTCTGTCTCCGAGCGGCGGGTTCTCAAAATCCGCATGAAAGACAGCCCGCTTTTTATTCACCAACCTAACCTTTGAACGGTAAAACCTATCGGGGAAAATTTGGTAATAAACGGCGCTTTTCATCCAATCGGGGGAATTTTGCTCCTCGTAAACGGTTATCTGGAAACTTTCGGGGTTGTTTTCCGTAAGTTCCCCAACGCCGCCTGATTTGTCTTTATTATTGCCGTAATAGTAAGTTTTCCCCTCGTCCTCGATTATAAAATAATACCAAACGAGAGTCCCCTCCTTAGGCAAAGCAATCTCCGCCGTATACCGTTCCCTGTCCGTGTCGGGCAAAGTTTTTACCGTCGTAACGATTCTTTCGCCTTCGCCTACAATCCAAAGGCGAATCGAAACTTTGCGCTCATGCTTTGCCGCATCAAAAATCATAAGGGAAAGCGCAACATTTTCACCCGCTTTTGCGGCTCCGATTTTTGAACGATAATACAAATTTCTGGTGTTATGCAAAACTTTGTTTTTGTCAATCATATTGTCTCCTCCCCCGTACACAGTACATGAAGTCTGCCGTCTTTATCCTCGACTTTTAAATTTCTGATATTGGACTCTTTATCTGGAATCGTTACGTTTAGTTTGTGGTGATAATCATCTATTTCATAAATTAATTTGCTGAACATTGTAGCGGAAAGAATCATCTGGCACGGTAAATCAATGCGAGAAGCGATTATCGGAAAGTTCGGGAAAATCAAATCTCCGCATTTGAATAAGGGTATTCTGTAGAGCGTGCCTTTTGTTAAGCCGCCAAAACCGCTGAAAATTTGGTTAAACGCAATCGGTACGCCGCCTATAGCTTTTAAATCCGCTTCATCTCTTACCCATACCGGCAATACCGCGCCCGTATCTAACAACGCATCCAAGTAGAAAAAATTATCCAGTATTACCGTAGGTCGACCTATATCTTTTCTTAAAGTTAACGTAAATTGTTTCATTGTCCACCTACCAATATTCCCAGCGGACACAAATTATCCGGTGTAGTGTAAGTCGTATATATATCCTCTCCCGCAATTTGTCTTTTTAACGATTCATGGTCATCATCGCCAACATATTCCACTACCGCCGAACGCACGTTTGCGCCGTCCTCCCAATCAACTTTCGATAACCCCACCCATTTGTCGGGATAGGTTTCCTTTATTTCTTCCCACGTCATACGTTTATTCATATTATCGCCTCGATTCTTGACATAACATACTCTTTTTCTATATATTTACTTCGTCATATAAAAAAAAATTCCTGCAATAATGCTAAAATGTCCCCCGCCTATCACTAAGCGAGGGACATTTTATTTTAAACTTTTTTCTTATGCCGCTTTTGCAAAAAAATCACCGCAATTATAAGCGCAATGCCTATAAGATCCGTAACGCCGCCGGGTTTTATCATTAAAAGCCCGCCAAAAAACAAAATCAATCTTTCCGGCTTTGTCATATAATCCAAAAAATACCCGATAAGCGAAGCGCTTAAAGCTATCATGCCGATTACGGCGGTTACAAGCGCCATAATCGTTACGGAAATATCTCCGCCCTGCAACAACAATTCGGGACTCATCACGAACATATATGGAATTATAAATGCGGCTACGGCAAGTTTTGAAGCGTTTACGCCGGTTCTAAGCGCGTTGCCTCCGCTTATGCCCGCGCCCGCAAAAGCCGCAAGCGCGACAGGCGGCGTTACGTCCGCTATTATGCCGAAATAAAATACAAACATATGAGCGGCAAGCGCGGGAATACCGATTTGCAAGAGAGCCGGCGCAGCCACGGTGGAAGTTATGACGTAGTTTGCGGTCGTTGGCACGCCCATGCCTAAAACTATCGCCGTAATCATCGTAAAGAACAAACTGGGAAGCAATACGCCGCCCGAAAGGTCTATAAGACTCGAGGCGAGTTTTAACCCCATGCCGGTTTTTGTAACCACGCCTATGATAATTCCTGCGGACGCGCAAGCCACAAGCACTCCAAGCGCACCTCTTGCGCCTTTGTCCAAGCCTTTTACAATTTCTATCGGTTTCATTCTTGTGGATTTACGAAGCGACGCGCAAATTATCGAAAGAAAGAGCGCAATCAAAGCCGCTCGCATGGGAGTATAGCCCGTCACCAAAAGATACACTATAACGATTAACGGTATGGCTAAATGCCCTCGTTCTTTCAGTATTTCGCCGATTTTCGGAAGTTTATCTCTCGATATACCTTTCAAATGGTTGCGTTTAGCTTCAAAATGCACCCCTAACCATACGCCCAAAAAATACAATAACGCGGGTATCGCCGCGGCTTTTACTATTTCAACATACGGCACTCCCACAAATTCAGCCATTAAAAACGCGGCGGCTCCCATAACCGGCGGCATAAGTTGTCCGCCGGTGGAAGCGGCGGCTTCTACCGCGCCCGCAAAATTTTTATGGTACCCCAACTTTTTCATCATGGGTATGGTTAAACTTCCGGTTCCCACGACATTAGCTACTGAACTTCCCGAAACAGTCCCCATTAAACCGCTCGACAACACGGCGACTTTGGCGGGACCGCCCGATGCCCAACCCGCAACAGCATTCGCCAAATCTATAAAAAATTTTCCGAGTCCCGTGGCTTCAAGGTACGCTCCAAACAGTATAAACAAAAATATAAAAGTAGAAGAAACGCCCAAGGGAATTCCAAAAATTCCTTCGGTGGTGAAATAAATGTGACTTACAAGTTGTTCTAAAGACAAACCTCGATGCGCTATCATATCCGGCATATACGGTCCTAAAAAAGCGTACGTCAAAAAGAAAAACACCACCACAACCATCGGCAATCCCACGACTCGCCGCGTTGCTTCTATAATCGTAATTATGCCTATAATGCCTATGATTAAATCCGTTCCCGTTACCGTACCGGCGCGAAGCACCAACTGTTGATATTCAATTACGATATACGCGGGAGCCATCGCCCCTATAATCGCAAGTAACACGTCAAACGGATGAATTTTTGTACGCGACCATGATTTTCGCGTGGGATAAAGCAAGAATGAAAGCGCCATACCAAAGCCCAGATGAATAGCTCGCTGCAGTTGAGCGTCAAGGACTCCGAAAATTGCCGTATACAACTGAAATACGGAAAAAGTTATGGCTATAGCAGTTACAATTTTTGCCGCAATTCCGCCGTAATCCATTGTGTTTGATTCTCTATCGTATTTTTTCAGTACTTCTTTTGCTAAGCCTTCGTTTTTTTCGTCCGACATAGTATCAAAATCCTTTGCGTTTTTTGTGTCGCTTTGCAGCGCATCTTCTTTCCGAGAAGCCGCCCCGCTTAAATAGCCTCCCTTATTTAAAAAAGCGACCGCAATATTGTTTAAAACCCGTTCTATCTAAAAGAGCGGGTTTTAAACATATCTAAAAGTCGCTTTTTATTTCTTCAAATAATCTTCCGCGCCCTTATTCATAGGCAACGACATTCCTTTAAGGGCATTTTCTTTTGTAATATATTTACCGACCGAATGCGCCGCTTGCATTCTATCTAAGTTTTTAAACACTGCTTCCGTTATTTTCCCGCCTAAATCTGCGCTGAGCTTATCCGTTGCAACTAACATAGCCATAACAGATACGGTTTCAACATTCTCGTCAAACCCCGCGTATGCGCCCGCCGGAATTATAGTCTTTGTATAAAAAGGATATTTTGCTATGAGCTCGTCGGCTTTTTCCTTGCTGACGGGGAGCAGACGAATTTTATGCTGAGAAGAAATATCCTGTACGGAAGCCGTAGGATAACCCGCAGTCAAACAGGCGACGTCCACATTGCCGTCTTTAAGGGCGTTCGCGCCTTCGGCAAAGGATAAATACTGAGCTTCTATGTCGTCAAAAGAAACGCCGTACGCAGCCAAAATCTGACGCACGTTAGCTTCCACGCCGCTACCCGCCGCGCCTACAGCTACGCGTTTGCCTTTTAAGTCGGCAATGGATTTAATGCCTGAAGATTCAAGAGTTACAAACTGGCAAGTTTCGGGGTAAAGACTCATAAGCCCCTGTAAATTCGCGACTTTTTTGTCTTTAAACATCTCCGTACCGTTTAAAGCGTAAAATACAATGTCGTTTTGCACTATCGCAAGATCGACGGATTCTTCTTTAAGCATATTGATATTTGCAACGGTTGCGCCGGTTGATTCCGCGCTGGCGTTTACGTTTGGAACATTCTTATTTAATATTTCGGCAATCGCGCCGCCTATCGGATAATAAGTTCCCGCTGTTCCGCCTGTCGCTATGCTTAAATACTCTTTTTTTGCGCTTGAACCGCAACCGATTAAAAGCGCGGTCAAACTTAAAACTAAAGTTACTCCGAGCAAGAATCTTTTCACTTAAAACCCCTCCTTAATACATTTGATGAAATTTTATCATAAAGAAGTATTTAGAGCAAGTATAAAAGCGTAGACGACAAATGAATACAAAAATCACGTTGCCATCCAAAGGTTGCGGACACTACTCCCCGCCGTTTCGCGCCCCTCCCCGTAGAGGGAAGGCCCAAGCGCTATGCAGGATTTAAGGAAGAAATGTCGAATTGCTATCTGAGGTAGCAATATCTTTGAAGGATTATTTTTGCCAACCTTTAAAAACTATCAAAGAAAGCGGGGACATTATGGCTGCCGTTTACGAACTTATCGCGCAAATTGAAAATAGCGAACTTAGGGAAGCGGTCAATAACGCTATGACGCTTGATGATTTCGAGACGGTTTTCAGAAAGTATGGGGTAGTTGAGACGTAAATTGTATTGGAGAGAACGATTTTGAATTTCACACAACTAAAACTTGAGATTTTCATTCCCGAATCTCACTTACCACCTTTACGCGAGGCGCTTCAATCCGTTGGCGCAGGTTGCCTTGGGAATTACGATTCATGTTTGTCGTACAGTAAAGTAACAGGAGCATGGCGACCGCTTAAAGGAAGTCATCCGTATTTAGGCGAGGAAGGCGAAATAAGCGAAGCGGAGGAGATTAAGGTTGAAGTCAATATCAACGCGGAAAATTTGAATAAGACGTTAAACGCGATATACGAAGTTCATCCCTATGAAGAGCCGCTTGTAAACGTAATTCCGATTTTTAACAGAAGACAGTCGCAGAAATGAGAGTGAGAATTTTATAATTTACTTTACAATTACAAGATGATAAAATTTATACAACTCGCTGTTAGAAATTTTATTTCTTACAACGAGTTGCATGAGACTAATCGCGGTTTAAAACATTACAAATATTTAAAATTTTAAACTGCGATTAGTATTAGAAAAGTTTTGAGGAGATGACGAACATAATATCACTGTCATTCATAAAATTTAAAAATAGCGCGAAATCATCTTTGATAGGAGAGTAAGAAAATGGTTAAAGACGAAATAGAAAAAATTAAAGAAAGTTTTATAAATATGTTATCTCCGCTTAGAATATACCTATTTGGTTCGTTTGCCAGCGGCACTGCGAAAGTTGATAGCGATTTCGACTTTTATATAGTGGTAAAGGACGATACGGAAAATTTAGTTGATTTGACCGCAAAAGCCTATAAATCCATCCGTAACGTAAGAACCCGAGCCGTAGATATTGTTATTGGCACAGAAAGTAGCTTTGAGAGTAGAAAACATAGATTAAGTATTGAAAATGAAGTTGTGAAAAATGGGGTGCTTTTGTATGGATAACGCTTATTTAAAGGATGCGGAGGAATGGCTAATTTACGCAAAAGATGATTTGGGAGTGTCAAAACATCTTTTTGAAACATATTACCCAAAACCGTTATCAATTATTTGCTATCACGCTCAACAAGCTGCGGAAAAATCCGTTAAGGCAATAATCGTAATGCATGAAAGTCAGGGTGGAATGCCAAAAAGACACGATATATTTTTATTGCTTAATCAGATAAAAAATATGGTAGTCGTGGACGAAAAATTTTATGAATATGCCGATGTATTATCGCCATATGGTGTAGCTATGCGATACCCAAACGAACTGGAACTTGAAGAACGACACGCCAAGCAAGCTATAAAAATGGCGACGGAATTTGTAGAATGGGCAACAAACTTGATAGTAAAACCGTCAACAGAAAGAAGGAGCAAACATGAGTAAACCGATTTTCGTATGTTACCCCCGTTGCACCACTTGTAAAAAAGCCGAAAAATGGCTTGTAGATAACGACATAGCCGTAACTGTGCGAGATATTAAGGAAAACAACCCGAACGAACAGGAACTTCGCTTATGGCATGAGAAAAGCGGATTGCCGCTTAAACGATTTTTCAATACAAGCGGACTGAAGTATAAAGAATTGGGACTAAAGGATAAACTCTCCAACATGAGCGAGGACGAGCAATATGCGCTTCTCGCTACGGATGGTATGCTTGTAAAGCGTCCGCTGCTTGTCGGCGATGATTTTGCGCTTGTGGGATTTAAAGAAGATACGTGGAAAGAGAAATTGAATCGTTAAAATGATAATTGTTCTTTGCTTATCTTCAAAAGGAGCGCGATTATGAATTACTTTCTTGTGGATTATGAGAATGTTAAAGTATCAGGTTTTGACGGTCTGACAGCCTTGACCGAAAAAGATGTTGTCATTATTTTTTACAGTGAAAAAGCAGATAACATGACATTTGGTTTACACAAACGAATAAACGAATCAAAGGCGAATTTTCAATTTCAAAAAGTTACGGTAGGGGAAAAAAACGCGCTGGACTTTCAACTCTGCACATATTTGGGCTACTTAATTCGCGATAATATGGCGGAAAATAAAATCAACAATGAATGCGTTTATTACATTGTTTCAAACGATAAAGGATATATTGTTTTATCCGAATACTGGAAGCGGAAGGGAATAAATGTAACAACAGTCGGAAATTTAAAAAAATCACAGGCAAAACCGCCTGAAGAAAATAAGGCGTTGCCAACTCCAACTAAGGCAAATATCAGCGAATTAGAGCAAAAACTGAAAACAATTTTGCCGGATAAAACAGACGTGGCGGAAGTGGCAAAAATAATAAATCATTACAAAACAAAACAAGGCGTGAATAACGGGCTGACAAAAAAATTTCCCACGCAAAAGGTCGGACATATTTATAAAGCCATCAAGCCGTTAATAGCGGATAAAAAAGGAAGTTAAGAACCGCGCGACATCGACTGCGCAAATAAAAAAGAGCGTCCGACCAAAACGGACGCTCTTTTTTTCGTAAAATTCAAGCCTTTCTTCATAAACTGTAATCTTTTTTCTTCACGCAATATCTCTGATATCCAAGGCATCCATTAAGGCTTTTTGTAGCGCGCGGGAAAAATTTATATTTCGTTCTTTAGCTAAAGTATCAAGCCAACCGGGAATTGTTAAGGTTTTCTTAACAGATTTTGTATCTACTCGTTTTAAATAAACCACTTCATCCCATTCGACAAGCGCGGTAAAATCATCGCCCTTTGGTTTAAGGTTTGATGGATTGCTTGCCAAAGGAAAAGGCTCGCCGTCTTCCTTTAAAGAATAAAGATAAAGACCAAGCGCATCTTCCGCCATTTTAAACGCTTCTTGCAATGTGTCGCCTTCGGTGACGCAACCAAGCAAGTCGGGAAAATATACGGAATATCCTCCGACTTTCGGTTCAGGGTGAAAAATTGCGGGATAAATCAATTTATTCATGATTTTGCCTCCTATAAGAATTACTTAAGCCCCGCTTGTTTCAGTATCATATCGAGCGTTCCGGGCTTTAATTCTTTGTTGTGCATAGGCACTATCGGTCGTCCTTGCTTTGTCGGATGTTTCATGATGTGGTGAGAACCGTTTACGCGTATTACCTTCCAACCGTCAGCCTGTAGTTTTTTCAATAAATCTTTTGGCATCATCTTAATCACCGTAGTTTTCATCTTTATTATAATATGTGTTTATATGTATTGCAAGCAGGAAGACGAAAATTTATAAAAAACGGCTGCCGCAAAAGCGACAGCCGTTTTTTAGTTACACGTTAAATATATTTCTCAAAGCCTGCTTGTTTACATCGCGGTTAAGCTGCGCAAGGTAGGTGGTAAGTTTTATGCTCTTGGGGCAAACTTCCACGCAGTTTTGACTGTTGCCGCAGCTTGTGATGCCGCCTTTTTGCATTAACGCTTCCAAACGCTTGGGCGCATCGTATTTGCCAATCGGATGCAAATTGAAAAGGTACGCTTGCACGGTCGGCGCAGGACCTATGAAATCGCTCTGCGGTCCGACGTTCGGGCAAGCCTCAAGACAGCAACCGCAGGTCATGCAGTGTGAAATCTCGTAGGCGACTTGCGCCGTATACGGATTTTGACGCGGCGCATCAACGGAATCGAAGCTGCCGTCAATCTCAACCCAACCTTGAATCTTTTTGAGACTTTCAAACATAACTGAACGGTCAACCATAAGATCGCGGATAACGGGGAAGGTACGGGCGGGAGCCAAGCGGATAGGCTGCTTTAACTCGTCGATAAGAGCGCAACAGGCTTGACGCGCTTTGCCGTTAATGACCATCATGCAGGCGCCGCAAACTTTTTCAAGGCAGTTGCACTCCCAAACAACGGGGGCGACTTTTTTGCCGTCCACCGTCACGGGGTTCTGCTGAATTTCCATAAGAGCCGCAACAACGTTCAGCCCGGGACGGTAATCCACGTCAAATTCTTCCGTGTAAGGCTTGGAATCAGGGCTGTCCTGCCGCTCGATTATAAATCTTACTTTTTGATTATCGCTCATAGCATTCTCTCCCTTTTACTCTTTCTTCGCAACGGCGTAGTTCCTAAGACGCGGTTTAATCAGCGAGTGTTCGAATTCTCTGTATGTGACAACCGGTTCTTCCTTTTCCTTGTCGAAGGAAACGATTGTGGTGCGCATAAACTTCTCGTCGTCGCGGTTCATAAAGACGAGATCGCCCTTTTCGTCGGTCACACGCTCGCCGTTAGCGTCAAGCACGATTTTAGCGTGAGCGCCGCGGCTCTCGTCGCGAAGTCTCGCAGCTTTTGTTATCGCCATGGCGTAGACAATCATGTTGCGGAGCTGGCGGGTGAACATGGCTTCCTGATTTGCCCAAGAGCCGTGGTCGGTAACGCCGATGTTGTCCCAACGCTTCAAAAGGTCTTTCAATTCCTTGAGGCACTGATCGAGACCGTTGTTGTCGCGCTCGACGGAAACATATTTATACATGATGTCGCCAAGTTCGTGGTGTAGACGTTTTGCGTTTTCCGTGCCGTTCATCTGGCGGATTTTGTCAAATTCAGCGACGCACTCTTTACGCGCAGCTTCCATTTCCTCTTTGGTGAGAGGTTCGCCGGTTTCGCCCGCTCTCGCGTAACGGAGCGCCTCGGGACCCGATACCATGCCGGAATAAACGGCGGAAAGGAGGGAGTTTGCGCCTAAGCGGTTCGCGCCGTGATACTGGTAATCACATTCGCCGGAAGCCATAAGTCCGGGAATGTTGGTGTGGTGCATTCTGTCAACCCAGATGCCGCCCATCGAATAGTGGATGGAGGGGAAAATCTCCATGGGAACTTCGCGCGGGTCTTTACCCACGAAGTCGGTATACATCTCAAGGATGCCGCCCAATTTTCTTTCGAGATAATCGGCGGGGATATGGGAAAGGTCAAGATAAACCCTGTTGGGGTTCTGCATA
>JAFXOC010000655.1 GCA_017529085.1 Selenomonadaceae bacterium
ACACATTATTTTATAATTAACTAAAAGAGGGGGGATGCCTATGGGACGCATTAAAGAATGGGAAGAGCTTACCATTGCCGATAACTTTCTCTTTCAGAAAGTTATGCAAAATCCAAAACTTTGCAAAAAACTTATCGAAAAACTGCTTCTTATAAAAATAAAGAACATTTTTTACCCAACAGCCGAAATGACCATAGAAAACAGCCCCACGCAAAAAGGAATTCGCCTAGACCTTTACGTTGAAACCGATAAAGGCGTTATCATAGATATAGAAATGCAGACAACGGACGACTCGCCGTCTCTCCTTCCCAAAAGAACGCGTTACTATCAGTCTATGATAGATCAAAACGTATTAAGTAAAGGCGAGGATTATAGGAAGCTAAAGAAATCCTACGTCATCTTTATCTGTACCTTTGACCCTTTCCCTAATAACAACCTGAAACAATATACGTTTACCAATCGTTGCCATGAAAAAAACGAGTTAGATTTAGGCGACGATGCGGTAAAGATATTTTTGAATACAAAAGGTGAGTTTGGGAAAATAGACAAAGACATAGATAAATTTTTGGCGTACATCGACGGCAAGGCGGCTGAGGGTAAGTTTACCAAGGACGTTGAAGCCGAAACAGAAAGAATAAAAGAGCATAAAGAAACGAGGTTGGAGTATATGACTTTGATGATGGAATTAAAGGAACAATGGAGGGAAGGAAGAGAAAAAGGAAGAGAAGATATTATTAAAAATATGCTTTCCGTTAATATTCCTCTAGAACAGATAATTAAAGTTTCAGGTTGGAGTAAAAATAAAATTTTATCGTTAAAAAATATATTAAAATCGGAATAAAAGAGCATAAGGAAACGAGGTTGTAGTATATGACTTTTACGGTGGAATTAAAGAAACAGTGGAGGGAAGGAAAGGAAGAGAGCATAAAAGAAGCAAGCGCAAAATATGAAACAAGGATAAAAGATTATGAAGCGGAAATAAGCCGGTTAAGAAAAGCGCTTTCAAAAACTCAAACTACATAAAGACAACCTCTAAAAACCATTAAATTTCTCTGATGCCCCCGCACCTTAGGGGCTGAGGCATCAGAGAAAATGAGTTTTCAGAGGTACCCTGAAATTCTATTGTTCTGTAATAATTTATCATAAAATTTACATCATTGTAGTATAAAATATCTCTAAAATTTTGAATTTTCTGCGTATATTCGAGTTTAGGAGTGGTTGATTTGTTTGCAAGAGCGTATGGCGGCGCAACTATCGGCGTAAACGGCGTAAAAATAGACGTTGAAGTGGATTCGGCAAACGGACTTCCGGCCTTTGATATAGTTGGACTTCCCGACGCGGCTGTTAAAGAGGCAAAGGAACGCGTCCGCACAGCCATGAGAAATTCCGGCTTTAGACTTCGCCCCGATAGAATAACCGTAAATCTTGCTCCCGCAAATTTAAGAAAAGACAGCTCGGGATTGGATCTTCCTATAGCGATAGGGCTTTTAGCCGCATATGGATTGATTAAACAAGATAGGATAAATTCCGCCTTTTTTTCGGCGGAACTTTCTCTTGAAGGCGAACTTAGAGCAGTAACGGGAATTTTGCCTATGACAATTATGGCAAGAGAAGCGGGGATTAAGGAAATTTATATATCTCAAAAGAACGCTAATGAAGCGTTGTTGGTTGAAGGAGTAGAAGTTTACGCTCCGAAAAATTTGGCTGAACTTATAGATATATTAACGGGAAGGACAGAACCTGTTTTGGCTAAGCCTACGGCTGAAATTTTAGATGACGGCGCAGGTATAGTGGACGATTTTTCGGATGTGCAAGGACAGTTTTTTGCCAAAAGAGCGTTGGAAATAGCGGCTGCCGGCGGTCATAACGCGCTTATGGTGGGAAGTCCGGGTTCCGGTAAAACAATGCTCGCTCGTCGCATGGGATCGATTTTACCTGAGCTGACGAGAGAAGAGGCTTTAGAAATCACAAAAATATACAGTATCGCTGGATTGTTGCCGCCAAACGGAGGATTAATCGCCAAGCGTCCGTTTAGAAGCCCTCATCACACGACTTCCACCACGGCTTTAATCGGCGGCGGCTCTTTTCCGCGCCCGGGGGAAGTGACTTTGGCTCAACACGGAGTGCTATTTTTAGACGAATTGCCCGAATTTAACAAACAAACTCTCGAAGTTTTACGTCAGCCGCTGGAAGATAGGGTTGTTACAATCTCAAGAGCAAAGGCTACGCTGTCCTTTCCCGCAAATTTTATACTATTGTCAGCCATGAATCCATGTCCCTGCGGGTATCATGACGGGGGCGATGAAACGCACGTTTGCCAATGCACTCCAAACGAAATAAAGAAATATACAAGAAAAATTTCCGGACCGTTACTTGACCGTATTGATATTCATATTCGAGTTCCAAGAGTGGAATATAAGGATTTATCCTCGAAGAATAAGGCGGAATCATCGGATAAAATCAGGGCAAGGGTGACTGCGGCGAGACAAAGACAGTTAGAGAGACTTCGACCATACGGATTTTTTTGCAACGCGCAAATGAATCATGCGGTACTACGCGATACTTGCGGACTTACCGGCGACGCGCAAATCTTGCTTGAAAACGCTTTTCGCAAGATGAACCTTTCGGCGAGGTCTTATGACCGCATTATAAAAGTTGCCAGAACCGTAGCCGATTTATCCGGCGCGGACAATATCGAAACCGCTCATATAGCGGAGGCTATAAGTTTCAGAAACGATATCGGGGTAGATATCAATTGATAATGGCGTAAATATACGCATTTTATAAAAGCAAAAGGGGCGAAATTATTGATGAAAAATAAGAAAAAATTAACTTCCAACGTTAAAAAATATATTTTTCTGGGGATGATTTCGCTATATATGACCACAGCGTCCGTGGGCTTTGGAGCTGATAGCAAATTAGGGATAATAGAGAAAAAAAATAGCAATTTACCAAATTTAAAAATTTACAATTCAAATTTACCCGAAAGCGAGTACTCGGCTTGGTCTACTATCAATTTAGATAAAAAGATGGTAATAATAGGGAGTAAGGAAGATACTGTTCTTTTTAACGCTGATAAAGCATGGCATTTTTACGGCGGTTACACGATTAGCGCAAACGAATTAAAAAATTATACTTTAATCATCGATAAGATAACGGGTGAAAATGTAAATGCGTATGGCGGTCATACAAATGATAGAGAATTGGTTTCCGACAATAT
>JAFXOC010000656.1 GCA_017529085.1 Selenomonadaceae bacterium
AGGCTTTATAGTCGCTGTCGTACTGCACATCAGAAATGATTTCATATGCGTATTCATCGTCTTCATAGCGTTTCACCCAACAAAGCGGAATTTGCGACATAGCGTTTCCGTTATATGATGTGTTAGAAACATCAGACGCCGTACCGTCATCCTTCTCTTCGTAATTGTTCGGGTTTAGGTAATAATCCACCGTACCATCGTTTTTAAGCATAAGCGGCTTGTTTTCGGTAACGAACCATTTATCGCCCCAATCGCCATACTCGAAAATGCCTGTGGTAAAATTCATTTTTGCGGGTGTAAGTCCGACAGCATCAAAGAGATACTCGACTCTAGCGGCGGGCTGACCCTCGCTCTTTTTTATGCGGTACCCGTAGCGAATGCCATGGGAAGTTTTGATTGTATAAGCTTTCACGGTATCGACCAGAACGCTTCGTTTTGCCGTGTGTCCGTCTTTCGATGCCGAAACAATCCATTCGCCAAGGCGAGGCACATCGAAATTCCATGTTCCGTTTTCTTCCTCGGCGGTTAAAACAGTACTGCCGTTTGCCGCCGTAACCGTGCATCCCGTCGGAGCAATCACCGTAATATGGGGCAACACGCCGCCTGCGCCGCTTGCGATTTTGCTGTTGATTGACGCTACCAAGTCTTTGATGTCAGACTGAGTTTCTTCCGTCGCTATATAAGTTTTTGCCATTATTCTCCACCCCCTTGCGCCGTTTCATTTGGCGTTACGATGTATACGCCACCCGCATCGCAGCCAAGACTAAAAGTTACAATACTGTCATCATCAAGCGGTACACCGCCGCTCGCACTTCCGCCACCGCCCGGAACATTTACAATTCCCATTGCCATATCAGCTTTCCTCCATTTCTTGATTTTCCTGTGTCGTTTGGTTCTGCTCCGATTCTTTGCCGGGGCATACATAGTATTCTGCCGCAATCACCGATGTCGGTACAGACTTGGCGCGAATCCGAATAGCTCCCGCAAGCGTTTCGTTCTGCGGGCAAAGGCCGCAAAGCCTCGCAGCTTGAAAACTTGCGCGGGATATGTTCACGATTGCAACATCATAGACGGTCACGCCATCGGCTGTTACATCGTGATAATATTTATAATCGGATGTTTCGTTGTTGTCCAAAGTCCAATCTTCGGTATTGGCAGGGAGAGAAAAAGCGGTCACCAACGGAAAATCATTGATGGCCGCTTCTAATTCCTCAAATCCCTGCGCCATAGCTTGTGACAAAGCGGTGACGGCAGTTCCTGCGTTTTCTGCCGCCGTCGCATTTGCCTTTACCGCATCGCAGATAACGGCAAGACCTTCGCTCGGCAATGTTCTCTTTGCCATTAGTCTTGCCTCCCTGTTAAATGCGATCAACTACGAGCCAAGAGAGCGCGGATTTCCGCTACGGTGTAATCCTCGATGTCACCTTCGACAAGCAAGGCATTTGCCGCAATGCCGCCGTCCGCGAGTTTGCCGTTTGCGTCGAGAGTAGCGATATTTCCGGCAGTCGCGCCCGATACCTTGGTAACGACATCATCGGCGGCAATCCCGGTGTCGATAACCTGACCATTTGCATCCTGCTTTACAAGAGCGTTGGTCGTGCCACCCGTAATTTTCTCCATGTATGCGGAAAGGTCAACGAAATTGCCGAACACATTGTATTTGTAGACAACTTCGCCCACGGATTCGCCCTGAACTTCAACGATGCCCACATCTGCGCCCGCTTTGTGCTTCTTGCCCGCGCCTTCAACGAAGTCGGCGGTGGTGGTGAAAGCGTTGGTGATGTTGTAGACTTTGCCGAGGTTAGCGGCTACGAGTTCGGGGAGTTCCTCGAAGGCGATAGAGCCGGAAGGGCGATAGCTGCGACCTACCTGAGCGGCGATAGCGGCTTCAACCTGAGTGGCGTTCTGATAGTTGGCATCGTTGGTGAGTTCGCTGACATTGGCAGGAATGTCCTCTTTGTAAGCAAGAGTGTCCTTGATAACAACGGCGAGATTCTCCATGGTGGTCTTGGTGGAAAGGTTCTTTTTAGCCATGATAAATTTTCCTCCTTACGGAAAACAAAAAAATAATCGTGATGCCCGCTCTAGCGTTTGAGGATGCGGGCGATGTCCTCTTTCGCTTCTTCTTCGTCCACTAAATCGTCTGCGGTCATGACCGTTTCCTTGTTGACGGAAAGCAGTCCCTCCGAATCAACGGATAGACCTTCACCGATTTTTACCGCCCCAAGGGCTGATTCCGTGGCAATTGGGAGTTCTGCAATGCCCCCACCTCCTTTCGGTGTAAACAGCGCAAGAACTGCGGCGATTGCCTTGTCCGGCGCGGTCTTTGTAAAGACCCGGACAGCACCCGCCACAGTCTCACAGGCAGGGCAAATCCCGCAAGATGCCGCATCCTCCATAGAATTTGGGAGAATAATCAGCATGGGAATCATCTCTGCCGTGATTTTCTCGTTGGGGATATTTATATAGTAAGGGTACTTTGCCCCGGTCATCTCCTGCCAGCCCGTAGCCGGAATGGAAATTTCCAAAGCAAGTAACCCAGTCCCGCCTGTTCCTTCGCGCTTGATTTCTTCGATGTCTGCCGCATGGGCTTCGCTCTGCGCTTTCAAGTATTCGGTGCGGTTGGAGAGCTGTTGCGCTTGCACATTGTCGATGCCGTCCACTCCACCGATGAGCTTGTCTTTCTGCTCGAATTGGTAAATGGCATCCTCCCAATCCGCATCCTTTGGCAGATATTTTATTTCGTGCCTCCTGCCCGTTTTCGGATCAATGCCGATACCGACATAATCCAGTACATTGACTGCCAATGTCCCCACCTCCTGATGTTTTTAGAAATGCAATAACCAATAGCCTCTGATTTCGAGGTCGCTCATTTTGTCGATAACGGCAATTTCCCCCGTGTCCTCGTTCCTTCTGACACGATGGGAAAACATGGTATTGTCGGCGCAAAATAAGCCAAATTCCGTGATGGCAAGTCCATTGGCATCTTCTTCGCCGATGACAAATTCAAACTTGGCATCCCGCCCGTCCACCGAATTATTCACCAGCGGGAAAAGGTGCTGGTCTTTAAGTTCGGTGTCGGTTTCTTCCTCGATGGTTTTTCCCGTGCCTACGCCGATTTGCGTGATGTATTTGTCGGACAGACCCGCCGCAAGGTTAGCAAGCCGCTCACGCCCCACATTTACCACCATGTTATGGTCGTGGTGTTCGTCCACGATTTTTCCCTTGCGTAAGACT
>JAFXOC010000657.1 GCA_017529085.1 Selenomonadaceae bacterium
TTATTACATTTTGCGTAGACGACAAAATAGACGAAAATTAACATTAATATCAAATATTAAAGTTGCTACGCATACGAGATTTGCTAAGCGCTAAAGCGCTAAGCGAGTCTAATATCTTTTTTGCAAAAAAGAAGGAGAAAAGAACGTAAATAAACTAACAACAAAGGTGATATTATGAAATTTTCGAAATGGCAAGGATGCGGAAACGATTTTGTTTATATAGACGGAAGAAATGCTAAGGTTGATTATGGCGAGTTTGCAAAAAAATATTGCGACAGGCATTTCGGTATAGGGGCGGACGGAATTTTGGCGCTTGAAGACAGCGACAAAGCTGATGTTCGTATGCGGATAATAAACCCCGACGGGTCGGAGCCTGAGATGTGCGGCAACGGTATTCGTTGCTTTGCAAGGGCTCTTTACGACTACGGGACGATGAATAAGGATGAGTTTACCGTAGAAACAGGCGCAGGGGTTTTGGTGCCGAAAATTATATTAAAAGACGGCAAAGTGGACGGCGTTACCGTTGATATGGGTAAACCACGATTAAACGCGGAGGAAATTCCCGTTCAAGGTTTGGGCGAAGGCAGAGTTATAAGCAAGCCTATTGAAGTTGCGGGGAAGGATTATGATATAACTTGTGTTTCTATGGGAAATCCTCACGCCGTTGTGTTTGTGGATGATGCGGACAATAGCGCGATAGAAAAATTAGGGAAACTCTTTGAGTCCCATTCGGTTTTCCCTAACAAAACCAATACGGAATTTGTGCAGGTGTTGGATAGGGAACACATTCGAATGAGAGTTTGGGAGAGAGGCGCAGCGATAACGTTGGCTTGCGGTACCGGTGCCTGCGCTTCTTTGGTTGCTTCCGTGTTAAACGGCAAAACCGAGCGGCGGGCGAAAGTTATATTGGACGGCGGTACGCTTGATATAGAGTGGGACAAAGACGACCGCATTTATATGACGGGACCTGCGGAACTTGTATTTGAGGGAGAGATTTAATGTTAAAGAGTATGACGGGGTTTGGAGTCGCCGACGGGACGGACGAAAAATTTAACCTGCATATAGAAATCCGCGCCGTAAACTCTAGATTCTTGGACTTGTCCTTTCGCATTCCAAGGGGAATGTATGTATATGAGGAAAAAATCACAAATCGTATAAAGGAAACTATTTCAAGGGGGAAGGTCGAAGTTTTCATAGGTCTGCAAGATTTACGGGAAAATGTGGCAAGTCTTCGGGTTGATATGGTGTTGGCAAAGGCTTATCAATCGGCGCTTGACAAAATAGCGAACGAGTTGGGCTTACCTAAAAGCGAGAGCGCAGTGCAGATTGCGGCTTATCCCGGCGTACTAAACCCTGAAGAATCTGATTTAGATGAATTAGAGCCGTTGCTTGTAAAGACGTTGAACGCATCTCTTGAGGGACTAGATTCGATGCGTTTACGAGAGGGAGCAAGAATTGAAGAAGATTTTCTCTTTCGTGTAAACGAACTTGAATCCATGGTTACGGCGGCGGAATCTTTAGGAGAGGAAATCGTCGCAAACCATAGGGAACGAATGAGAGCGTTGATGGCGGAAATCTTAAAGGACGCAGAAGCTGATGAGAACCGATTGTTGCAGGAAGCCGCCATTTTTGCGGACAGGGTTAATTATACCGAAGAAGTCGTTAGACTTAAAAGCCATTTCACGGAATTTAAAAATATGCTGAAAGAAGAAAATCCCGTTGGCAGGAAGTTGGATTTTTTGATTCAGGAGATGAACAGGGAAGCCAATACCATCGGGTCAAAATGCAACAACAAAGAAGCGGCTAGATTGGTCGTGGATATGAAAGCGGAGATAGAAAAGCTCCGTGAACAGACCCAAAACATCGAATAGAGGTATTTTATGGAAAACAAGGTTGAGAGCAAATTTTTAAA
>JAFXOC010000658.1 GCA_017529085.1 Selenomonadaceae bacterium
CCGCAAGCGCGGTAGCCGTAGGACACACCACAATGTCAACCGTCTTATTGTCCTTAACAAGCGGCGCAAGCTCCTTAACCAGCTTTACTCCGTCCGCTATGGTATTGTTCATCTTCCAGTTTCCCGCTATTATAGGTCTTCTTGCCATACAATCACCTTTCTTCTCATCGGGGCTTCGCCCCAAACCCCACAAAGGGCGCTGCCCCTTGACCCCGGCAGGACTTTGCAGCCCTGCACCCGCAATTATTTGTTATTTATCCGCAATAGCCTTTACTCCGGGCATTTCTTTACCTTCTAGGTACTCAAGAGTTGCGCCGCCGCCTGTGGACACATGGGAAATCTTATCGGTCAAGCCTGTCTTTTTCAACGCCGCCACGGAGTCGCCGCCGCCCACGATGGAAATTGCGCCTTCTTCGGTTGCCTTCGCTACTGCTTTAGCCACCGCCAACGTGCCTTTGGCGAAATTATCGAACTCAAACACGCCCATAGGACCGTTCCAGATAACGGTCTTTGCGCCTTCCAAGGCTTTGACATATTCTTTTGAAGTCTCTATGCCCGAATCCAAGGCTTCCCAATCGTCGGGAACCTGATTCACGGGAACAGTCTTAAAGTTTGCGTCCTTATCGAATTTATCCGCAATGACGAGATCCAGGGGAAGCACGACTTTTACGCCTTTTTCCTCGGCTTTTTTCAAAACTTCCCTTGCGTAATCGTATTTATCCGGCTCAACCAATGATTTGCCTACAGGATAACCCTTAGCCGCATCAAAAGTATGCGCCATGCCGCCGCCGATTATAATGGTGTCAACCTTATTCAACAAATTTTCGATAACGCCAATCTTATCCGATACTTTCGCGCCGCCGATTATCGCCACAAAAGGATGCTGCGGGTTTTCAAGAGTTTTTCCGATATAGTTGATTTCCTTCTCCATTAAGAAGCCTGCCACAACTTCAACGTATTGCGCTATGCCGGAGTTGGACGCGTGACCCCTGTGAGATACGCCGAAAGCGTCGTCTACGGCAACATCCGCCAAGGACGCAAGCTGTTTTGCAAATTCGGGATCGTTCTTCTTTTCAGCCTTATGATAACGCAAATTCTCAAGCAAAAGCACTTCGCCGGGTTTTAAATCTTTAGCCGCTTTTTCGGCAGACTCCCCAACGCAATCGTCAGCCCATTTTACGTCTTTTTTCAAAAGTTCCGACAAATGTTTTACCAACAATTTAGTCGAAAATTCCGGCTCCTTAGCTTCCGTAGGACGTCCGATATGGCAAGCCAATATAACCGCCGCGCCGTTATCAAGCAAATAGTTTATCGTGGGAAGCGTCCTTACCATACGGGTATCGTTCGTAATGTTCCTATTCTCGTCAAAAGGCACGTTATAATCAACCCGCACAAACACTTTCTTACCTTTTACATCAATATCTTTTATAGTTTTTTTATTCATAATTTACCTCTTTTACTAAAAGAAAAAAGAGACCCGACCCTTTGGTCGGGCCTCGAAAGACCGATTAACCTAATTCGGCGAAGTATTTAATGGTGCGAACCATCTGGCTGGTGTAGCTGTTCTCGTTGTCGTACCAAGAAACAACCTGAACCTCGGTGTTGCCGTCGCCGATAGGTGCAACCATTGTCTGGGTAGCGTCAAAGAGGGAGCCGTACTTCATGCCGATGATGTCACTCGACACGAGCTGTTCCTCGGTGTAACCGAAAGACTCGTTGGAAGCTTTCTTCATGGCTTCGTTAATCTGCTCCACGGTGACTTCGCCTTTAACAACAGCGAAAAGAAGGGTGGTGGAACCGGTAGGTGTGGGAACGCGCTGTGCTGCGCCGATGAGTTTGCCCTTTAATTCGGGGATAACAAGACCGATAGCTTTTGCTGCGCCAGTGGAGTTAGGAACGATGTTGCAAGCGCCCGCGCGGCTGCGACGGAGATCGCCCTTGCGCTGAGGACCGTCTAAGATCATCTGATCGCCGGTGTAAGCGTGAATGGTTGCCATAATGCCGCTCTGGATAGGCGCAAGGTTGTGAAGAGCCTGGGTCATGGGAGCGAGGCAGTTCGTGGTGCAAGACGCGGCAGAAATAATCTTGTCATCTTTGGTGAGAACGTTGTGGTTCACGTTGTAAACGATGGTAGGAAGATCGTTGCCCGCAGGAGCGGAAATAACGACTTTCTTTGCGCCGGCGGCAAGGTGCGCCGAAGCCTTCTCTTTGCTGGTGTAGAAACCGGTGCATTCCAAAACGACGTCGACGTCGTGCTTCTTCCAAGGAATGTTCTTAGCGTCCGGCTCTTTGTAGATGATGATTTTCTTGCCGTCAACGACGATGTTGTTGTTCTCGCCTTCGCCTTCGTTGAATTCAACGGTATGGAGACCTTCGCCGATACGTCCCATGTAGCCGCCCTGCGCTGTGTCGTACTTTAAAAGATGAGCGAGCATTTTGGGGCTGGTGAGATCGTTAATCGCCACAATCTCATAACCATCAGCGTCGAACATCTGACGGAAAGCCAAACGACCAATGCGACCAAAACCGTTAATAGCAACTTTAACTGCCATAAAAATATTACCTCCAATTCATAAAGAACGCCCGGCATTTTGAAAGTGCTCCGCGTCTACAGCAAACGACAAAATTATTTTTGCTCACTCTTGCCCCGCCCTTCGGGGGAGGAGACAAAATACAAAACTTAATGTCGTTTACTATAAAAACACACTGCTTTCAAAAAGCGCCCTGCGTTTTATTAACTTTTTATACTGTATGATTTTACAACAATTTATCCACAATTGTCAATAAAAAAGAGGGAATGAAGAAAAAATTTCGTTTGCAATGTGTTGCTATTCGCAAAACCGTCATCGCATAATTCGATATAAACCTACTACTCTCCCCAAAATTCTGACATTATCAGTGTATATAGGCTCCATAAAATCGTTTTCGGGTTGCAGACGAATTCTATTTTGTTCGCGATAAAACCTTTTTACCGTCGCCTCGTCTTCTATAAGCGCCACAACAATATCGCCTTCATCGGCGCTCTCTTGTTTTTTTACCATAAGCAAATCATTTTCAATTATGCCCGCATTTATCATGCTGTCGCCTTTAACGCGAAGCATAAAAACTTCATCGGTCACACCTATAAGATTTTCCGGCATCGAATAAACATCCTCGAAATTTTCCTCCGCCAACACCGGAAGTCCCGCTCGTACAGTGCCTATAAGGGGAACTATTTTATTTCTTCCGAATTGCGTTTCACCCGCAATTTTTATGGCTCTTGGCGTAAGGTGATTGCGGGTTATAAGACCTTCGCTTTCTAATTTTTTTAAATAACCGTGCACCGTAGAACTTGAACGCAAGTTTGTAGCTTTGCAAATTTCTCTGACAGAAGGAGAATAACCGTTTTCTTCAAAAAACAACTTGATAAATTCGAAGATTTCTTTTTGCCTCTCTTCGCTCTTCTCGCTTCTGGTCATAGCTACCCCTCCGCTACTATAATCAACGATAATAAAATTTTCTTCTCTCTCTCCCCGTTCAAAGGGTGAAGAAGCAAAACAGAACTTTATTTTTTATTTACAACTATTATGGAAATTGGATTTTCCGATTTTTTCAAATGATATTTGCCCGTTTTAAAATATCTGTTAATGGCAACCTCATAAAAATAGTAGTTAATTTCGCTTCTTTTTTTCAAATACGCAATAGTTTCGTATAAAGTTTCGATTGTAACCGTATTTATAACTATTCTGCCGTTTTGTTTCAGCTTTTCAAGAGATATTTTTAGAATTTTCGCAACCTCTCCGCCGCTTCCTCCGATTAAAATTACGTCTGCAAACGGCAACTCATCCATACCGTCGGGCGCCGTCTTATTTAAAACTTCAATGTTTTTTACGTTGAACTTTTTTGCGTTTTGCTTTATAAGCTCTACTCCTTCGGAATTTTTTTCTATAGCATAAACTTTGACAGACGGAGCCAAAAGAGCGGCTTCCACGGACAGCGACCCCGTCCCCGCCCCTATATCGTAAACTACGCTGTTTTCTTCTATTTTAGCTTCGTTTAACGACAATATTCTAACTTCTCTCTTTGTCATAGGCGTTTTGCCGCGAATAAAATCTTCGTCGAATATTCCCAAATGATGCAATCTATTCACCTTCATATACTATAATAACTCCATGAGAAATCGGCTCGCCGTTTAGTGCCTCTTCCAATGTCATTGCGGTTATTTTTTCATTTTCGTAGGACAATCTTTCAAAAACGATAAATTTTGATTTTTGATTCCAATTAAAATTCAACAAAATTTCGGCGATTTTTCGTGAATGATAAACGCCGTCCGTCAACATTCCCAAAATTTTATTGTTTTCAAATTCCAAATCTTCGTCTTGGGGAACTCGACCGTGAAAAGACAGCATTTTTGCGTCATGCCAAGGCAGATTTATCTTTGAAAACGCCATTTGAAGCGAACTTACCCCGGGAATAACTTCAATTTCGTCATTCGAAAACTTTTCTCTAATATTATCAAGCAGAGAATAAAAACCAGGATCGCCTGATACCACAACACAAACGCTGTCTTTATGTTCGGTTATAAACCGAAGCACGGCATCAATGTCTTTGGTTATGGGGAAAGTTTGCTGACCGTTTTTTGCAAAGGTCGCCAACGCTCGTTTACCGCCGACTAAAAACTTTGCCTTTTCTATTTTCATTTTCGCTATGGGCAGCAGATAATCAGGATTTCCGGGACCTATCCCCACAATTTCAACCATGCGATTTTAACTCCATCATAATTTCCTTCGCTTTTTCATCCATGCCAAGCACTCTTCCTTTTAACGTTACCAACAATGTCCCGACTCTGAGCTCGTTAAACGCGTACCGCTCGGCGCGTTCGCTCGCTCTTTTGGCAATTCTGTCGCAAACTTTTGTTGTTAGATTTTCTTCATCCAAAACAGAAACGGCTTCTTCGGTTGTGTTGGCGTTTAGAATTCTTTTCACATTGGTTTTGGTCAATCCTTCAGCCGCCCCGTAAGCCGCTATGGTTTCCATTCTTGCGTCTCCCACGCGGTTATGAGTGTGAAAAACTCCCGCCGCAACTTTTGCAAGCTTTCCCAAATGTCCGAAAAGCAACACGGAAGAAATTTTTCTTTCCTTTGCGGCGTCCAACATAAAACCTATAAAATTGCTCGTCTCAACTATCGCATCTTTCGGCAATCCTTGAGAAACCGCAATTCTCTCCCCTATTTTACCCGGCGCAAATATCAAAGAATCAAACCCTGCCGCCTTCGCAACATCTATTTGAGGTAGAAGAGCGTTTTTAAATCCTTCTTCCGACATTGGTCTGAGCACACCCGTTGTGCCAATAACGGAAAGCCCGCCCAAAATTCCTAGGGTGGGATTAAGGGTTTTTTTCGCTAAATTCTCGCCGCCCGGAATTGAAATTATAACTTCTACTCCGACATTTTCTTTTAAAAACGGGCTTATCAAAGATGTTATCAGCTTTTTGGGTCCCGGATTTATAGCAGGCTCCCCCACACCGACGGATAAACCTTTTTTTGTAACGGTGCCTATTCCCTCTCCGGCTTTAAAAACAATTTTATCCGTATAACTCACAAACCGAACTTCGGTAAAAATCGAAACTCCGTTTGTAATATCGGGATCGTCTCCCGAATCTTTTACAACTTCCGCCTTTGCGCCGTTTTCGGTTAATTTTACATTCTGTATGGGGATGGAAAGAGGAGTGTTATCAAGCGATAAAAATTCTACGGTCTCTTTTTTTTCTCCGCTTAATAAAAGAACGCCGGCAAGCGCACCGGCTGCCGCAGCCGCGCCCGTAGTAAATCCGCTTCGAAGTTTTTGCTCCTGAGCCATCCCCTATCAC
>JAFXOC010000659.1 GCA_017529085.1 Selenomonadaceae bacterium
ATAATTATAGGATATGTGGAAGTAAGGAAATTTGTTCGTCGAATAGTTCTTTGGGTGTACGATAGCCAAACATCTTTCGGGGTAAATTATTGATAAAATTCTCTATAGTTTGTACGGTATAGGCAGACACTTCTCCAATGTTTTTACCCTTTGGAATAAAACGCCGTACTATGGAATTTTGCTTCTCGTTGGTTCCACGTTCGCCGGCAGAATACGGGTGGGCAAAATACACGTTTATTCCGACAAGAAATTCTTGTAAACTGCAAAACTCGCTACCATTATCGCTGGTTACCGTTTTAAATACCCGCGGAAACATTTCGCCATATTCTTTCTTTAGTGATACAAGAGCATGTTCTACTGATTTTTTATTTTTACCATCAATTTTAATGATATGGCGTTTACGCGTCATTCGCTCATCAAGAGTCAATAAAACTTCTCCGGTGTTTCGCTTACCTACTATCGTGTCGATTTCCCAATGTCCAAATTCTGTTCGGCTATTTACAATTTCCGGACGCTCTTCAATGCTAGCTCCTAAAATACGGCGATTTATACGGCAACGGTGCTTATGAGTATTTCGTCTAACTCTAAGTAAAAGGTCTATGTTTTTTACTTTGATAAGACCTTTGCTGATATAGTTATATAAAGTCTTAGTACAAACGGTAACATCAAACATTCCTTCTAGTTTGGCTCTGCCACAAACAGCATCGGGTGATAATTTTTTATTTATGATTTCGTTTTCAGCAAATCGTATGAACTCATTTGCTTTATCCAACTTATATGGCTTGCGACAAAAACTACGATTTCTTTCATAAGCGCGTTGACCTGTATCAGCAAAATATACGCGACGAAGTTTAAGATTGGAGTCGAGTTGTTCAACAGTGCCGCGTTTTAATTCTTCATATAATGTGGAGCGAGATATTCCTAATTGATTTGCTATTTGAGTCTTTGGAACTTTTTGCCGCATAAGTGCTTGAATTTCGCCTCGTTGATATGAATTTAGATGTTGAAAACGACGCTTATTTGTAGTAGAATTAGTGCTAGACATGCAGGTTGGCTCCTTTCGGCGGATTGTGCGTCACACTTATCCTACCACAAGCCTTCCTGCTTGTCTTTTTTTGTGTCCGATTTCATTTTACAATTAACATACTTTGAAATTTTTGCAAAATTCCTATTTTTTCCTTGCCAATTTTGACGCATTGTGATAATATCTCTTCAAGAAGGTCAAGTCTCGGATGTGCGCTAGCTTTCAACTATGTCTAACCTACATTATATACAGGGAATCCGAATTGATTTCGTGGGATGTTGAATCGCCAGCGAGCGAAGAACAGAAAGCGAACTTAGGGCACCCACCTGCCACACGCAGGTTTTAGACATAAGAAGGTACCGGCATCTTGGACTCTTCTTTAACTAAAAACACGCCTTGCGGCGTGTTTTTTTAGTATCTGTCTTATTCTTTCCAGCCCTTAAATTCATTCGCCCTAATTCCTAAAGATAGCAAGGCTTTTCCAACTATGAGACGGACTGAATCGAGAAGCGTTTGGGGTTTGTTGTAAAAACTAAGCATTGGCGGTAAGATAATAGCCCCCGCTTCTTTTGCGGCAAGCATATTTTTAAGATGAATCGTTGAAAAAGGCGTTTCTCTCGGGATTAAAACTAAAGGGCGGCTTTCTTTTAAGGTAACGTCCGCCGCGCGAAGCAGCAAATTTTCGCAAAAACCGTTCGCTATCCCCGCCAACGTTTTCATGGAGCAGGGCGCGACTATCATGCCGTAAACTTCAAAAGTACCGCTCGCAATAGAAGCCGCCATGTCTTCGATATTATAGCAACAATTTGCCAGCAATTTAACTTCTTCAACCGTATAATTGGTTTCCTCTTTTATGGTAACTTCTCCGCCTTTAGTAATAACCAAATGAGTTTCTATATCTTCGTGTTGCCTTAATTCTTTTAACAATTCTATCCCGATAATCGCGCCACTTGCGCCGGAAATTCCGAGTATTATTCTTTTCATATAACCTCCAAAACTCAACTAACAATTTGATTTATAATTGTTTTGATGTATAATAATAAAAAAACGAAAGAGGCGAGGACATGATAAAACTTTTTGCAACGGATTTGGATGGGACGCTTTTGGTCTCGGGGAAACCCATCGCAAAGGAAAATATCGAGGCGGCTAAGGTCGCGGAAAAAAGAGGCGTGACTGTTGCAATCGCAACCGGCAGAATGTATAAAGCGGCGCTTCCCATCGCAACGGAATTGGGAGTGGACGCTCCTATTATAACCTATAACGGCGCGTTAATCAAATCCGCTTCGGGGAAGGTTTTCTATGAAAATTATATCGGGGAAGAATTAGCTTTGGAAGCCATTGAAATCGCAAGGAAAAACAATTGGCACTTGCAAATATATAGCGACGACGAGCTTTATTATCCAAAAGAAAACGAGCTTACCAAAACTTACGAATCGGTGCAATCGATAAAAGGCAACGCTGTGGGTTGGGACGGCATGAAGGCACATACGTCAAAGATAACGAAGATACTTACCATAAGCGACGTTATGGAAGAAAGCGAGCGTCGCCGCAAAATTTTGGAAGAGACGTTTAACAATCGGCTGACGGTTACAAGCTCCACTTCTATTTTTGCGGAGCTTACCAATTTGGGTGTGTCAAAGGCTAGCGGACTTAGAGAACTGGCGAAAATTTTAAATATTTCTATCGAGGAAACTATGGCGATAGGGGACGCGGACAACGATTTGCCCATGTTAAAGGCTGCGGGAAAAAGCGTCGCTATGGGAAACGCCGCCGCGCATATTAAAGAAGCCGCGGATTTTGTCACCGCTGATTGCGCCGACCACGGTTTTGCGGAGGCTATATATAAATTCGTATTGGGGGAAAAATGATGCGTCTTTTTATTATAACGGGAATGTCCGGCAGCGGCAAGACACAGGTTTCAAGATTTTTTGAGGATATGGGTTTTTTCTGTGTGGATAACCTGCCGCCTGTGCTTATCCCTCAATTTGTAAAAGTCTGCTCCGA
>JAFXOC010000660.1 GCA_017529085.1 Selenomonadaceae bacterium
TAAAGAAAGAAGTTCGAGCGGAATATCCGAAATTGGAATTTAAAGCGTTGTTGCGCGCCCTGAAACAGAAATTTGAGGGAAAATGGCAAGTTATGTTGCGTTTGCATCCTCAAGTGGCGGCAAAATTACATAATACTCCCAAAAACGATTTGTTGGATGAAGCGTGTGATGTTAGTCTGCATGATGATATTAGCGAACTGATTGCGGGATGCGATGCGGTACTTACAGACTACTCAAGTTGCGCTTTTGATGCCGCTTACGCTTATATGCCGGTTTTTTTGTATGCGGATGACGTGGATGATTATAGGAAAAATCGAGGAGAATTTATGTGGAAGCGGGACGAGTTGCCTTTTTCCATCGCCGAAACCAACGAACAACTACGAGAAAATATCAGAGCTTTCAACGAACAATCTTATTTCGCCGGGCTGAAAGAATTTTTTCACTATATTTCTTTAGTGGAGGATGGATTTGCGTCTAAGCGTGTAGCCGATGTTATTTTGGGCTTTATGTGCAGAGATTGTTGAGGAATAAAATGAGTGAACCGCATTATAAAGTAGGGTATACGCAAGGCGTATATGATATGTTTCATATCGGACATTTGAATCTTTTGAATAACGCAAAAAAGTATTGCGATTATTTAATTGTCGGAGTGAATACCGACAGGTTGGTAAAATCTTATAAAAATAAGTCACCGGTTATCAATGAGAGGGATAGACTTGCTATTATAAGCAACATAAAAGTTGTCAATGAGTGCCAATTGGTTAATACGCTAGACAAAACGGAAATATATAATACGCATCCGTTTGATGTTATTTTTATAGGTAGTGATTGGAAAGGTTCGTCTCGTTGGGAACAAACCGAGAAAGATATGGCAAAATTGGGAGTAGCTTTTATCTACCTGCCATATACGCAAGGTATATCTTCAACGGGATTACGACTTGATAAGGATGAGCGCATAGAAGAATCGTAAAAGAATAAGAGGCGATGGATAGTGGCGAATATAAAATATTGGAGAAACGAGAAACGCGCAATGCTGAAAGATGTTGTGCCTCTTGATACACCCTATAACATAGGGATTGAAGTATCAAGCCTTTGTAACGCCCATTGCGTGTACTGCGCACATTCTTTGAAAAATCACGGATTGTATGAAGGCAACATGACATGGGAACTCTTGGAACGTATTGTCGATGATGTAAAAGAATTTCCCGAAAAAATAAAACTTATATCTACTTATTCTTTCGGCGAACCTCTTTGCAATCCCTTTCTTGCTAAAATGATAGCTTATATAAGAGATGCAGATATAACCGAAAGAATCAATTTCACAACTAACGGACTTTTGATGACACCGAATAGAGCAGATGATATTTTGGCTGCTGGCGTTGAAACGATTCGTATATCGCTTCAAGGTATATCTGCCGAGGCATATCAAAAGATGTGCGGCGTAAAAATGAATTTTGGCGAGTTTTTGTCAAATCTTCGTTATCTTTACGAAAATCGCGGTAATTGCAAAATTCGCATGAAGATAGCGGATATTGCTTTAAAGGACGAACCTGACGGAGAGAAAAAATTTGAAGAAATGTTCGGAGGTATTGCCGACAGCATATTTGTCGAACATATTTTGCCGATATACAATCATGTGAATTACGACGAGGTTGACAACACAATAAA
>JAFXOC010000661.1 GCA_017529085.1 Selenomonadaceae bacterium
AAGGCGGATAAATCCCTTAATAAAGGCGCTTGCTTTACCGATTACGACGGAAATATCAAAAAAGAAGTTCCCGAGCTTACGGGCGCATATATAGATAAAAAAAGAGGAACACTAAAGGTAACGGATATAAAAGCGGAGGATTATCCTAGTGTGGCGTCTTTGTTCGGCAAGGGTGTGTACCATATTTACGATTACCAATTCTTTTACAGAAATTTACAGGAAAACGTGGCGATGCGAACGGCGGCTTTTAGGAAAAATTTAAGCTCCAATGGTGACGAATGAAGTTTGAAGAAAAATTTGCTTTTTCTTTTCCTTTGTGGTAAAATTTGTAAGCGAAATTTTTGAAACGCAATTTGAAGATATTATGATTAAGGAGGTGAACAGATTGCCGAATATTAAAGCTTCTATCCTTAGCGTTAAACGCGATACCAAGAAGAGGGCGAAGAACGCCGCCGAAAAATCCCGCGTCAGAACCGCTTCCCGTAAAGTTTTAGACGCTGTGTCCGCAGGCAACGCCGAGGAGGCAAAATCTCTCCTCCGAGTCGCTTGCAAGACCATCGACCAGGCTGCAGCAAATCATGTTTATCATAAAAACACCGCCGCTCGTAAAAAGTCTCGACTTGCGAGAAGGGTCAATGCTTTGGGATAAAAGAAACCACGCGTTCCGCGTGGTTTTTTTACAATACATAAATTTTCAATAGGTAATTTAGAAAGGCGGTTTGCAATAATGAGTAAGTGTATATTGGTAATAGATGTGCAAAATGATTTTGTGGACGGGGCTCTTGGCACAAAAGAGGCTGTCGAGATGTTGCCGCGATTGGTTGAAAAACTTAAGAACGAAAAGGACGCTTCGCTTGTTTTTACCCAAGATACCCATAAGGATAATTACCTTGACACGAACGAAGGAAAGCATTTGCCTGTAAAGCATTGTATAAAAAATACCGATGGTTGGCGTATAGCGCCTGCGCTTTCGGAATTTTTAAAGAAGGCTGAGGTAATTGAAAAAAAATCCTTCGGTTCAACCAGACTTCCTTCCGTTGTGGCTAAATACGACGAAGTAGAATTGGTTGGTTTGTGTACTGATATATGCGTAATTTCAAACGCGCTTTTGTTAAAGGCATTTTTCCCGGAAAAGAAAATTTCCGTCGATCCCACGTGCTGCGCCGGGGTAACTCCCGAAAGCCATAACAGCGCAATAGAGGTCATGAAATTATGTCAAGTGGATATAGCTGAATAACAGCTTTTATAGTGAACGCAACAAAATTTTTACTTGAATTTGCTTCCCCGCCCTTCGGGCGGGGAAGCAAATCACAAAATTTAATGGCGTTTACTATATTTGACACAACTATTCTCAAGTGGTATAATCGCAGTAACAGGAAGGACGTTTATGCGTTCGTCACAGGGATGTGAATCGGTTTTCTCACGGAAGGAGAATGACTTATGGCGTACACGGCTTATTCAATCGCAAATCAGTCTTATTCGATGCGAAATTTTGCTTCCCAAAACGGACTTTCCCTCTTTGGAAGCAACAACACTTCTTCCCTTTTCGGAAGCGGCAACAACAAAAAGACCACGGCTCTTCAGCAGATGTGGAACAACTACGCGAGCGGCTATCAGTCAAGCGGCATCAACGCCCAAAATGTGTACGAGATAAAACAAAATGCGGCGGAACTCACGGCTTCTTACGACAGTGCAAAGAGCACTTTTAACGCGGAATATAACTCCACCATGACGGATCTTGACAAAGCCGTGAAAAATTTTTCAAAAATAAATTTCGACGTCGGAGAGGACGCTCTCTCAAAGTCTACCAAAACCGTTACCGATAAAGACGGCAAAACTTCGACGGAAACCGTGTTAAACATGAACAGCGCGTTAAAATCAGCGGTTAAAGGCGTAACCGACCTTGTTGACAGTTACAACGACGCTATCGACTTGTTTAAAGACAGCGAATCCGTATCTAACCGCATGAAGAACATGAGTACGATGTTCTCCGACACCACATACCGCGCCGATAACTACGGTCAAATCGGAATAAGCGTTAAAAACGACGGCAAACTTGAGATTGACGAAGAACAACTTGCCGAATCCATTACAAAAAATCCCGACAAGGTTTCACGTATCTTAGGAAAAGACGGTCTTGCGGGCAAAGCCGAATCTCATATGTCGGTTGCAAACTACCAAAAAGACAAACTTTTCCCCTCTTTAAGCTCCATGTTCGGCAACCAGCTTGAAACCGC
>JAFXOC010000662.1 GCA_017529085.1 Selenomonadaceae bacterium
GTGCGTATTTTTTCTAAATTCATAAAATTCACCTCTTTAATAAAATTTGTTTCCCTTGTATTATATGTTTACAATTTGTAAATGTCAAGGAAAATGTTTCAATTTGTTACTATTGCTTTACTTTACAATTTGAAAAGTTATAATATATTTTGGGGTGTATGGTAAATGGCATTTATAGCAGTTGGTGAAAAGTTACGGGAATTGAGATTGCGTGATAAATTAACACAAGATGATGTCGTGCAAAGGTTTTCAATGTCTCGAAGTGCTTATAGTTTATACGAGAATGGTAAGCGTAGACCATCATTTGAATTATTAGTGCAGTTTGCTAATTTTTACGATGTATCGACAGATTATCTTTTAGGTCGTATTCCAACATATTATCCAGAAAATAACTTTAAATTCGATTTATCTGCTGCTAAAGTTGACATGATTAACCTTATATTGAAAACAAACGAAAAGCTATATTCCAAAATAAAAGATGTTATAGACTACTTAAATTTTAAACACGCAAAAGAAGAACCGGAAGAGTTTATAAACGAAGAAAAGCAAAAAAAGCTAGTTGGGATAGCATAATTTATTTTTTTCAGATAATAATAACCGGTAAGAGTAGGTAAAGGAGATATGTTATGCGTTTAAGTCAATTCGGACGAAAAGAAGGATTTGACGATAAATTTAAATTTGAAGTTAAGGATTTGCGTGGCGTTAGCGTAAGAAAAAATGACGATGGTTTTTATTATTGGATAATAGATGAAAATATTTTTGATTTAAAGCAATTTAGAGATGAGTTTATTCTCAAGTACCCTCGTGAAGTAAAAGAGTTCGAGAAGCGTTATAACGAAAAATTATCTAAAGAAATTAGTTTCACAGATTTGTCTCACTTTATAACGGAAAATGGGTATAAGTCTCAACAGTTATTCACTATCGAAGCCGATGTTTATAAATGTGTTAAATCGCAATTTTCGTATTATTTAGGTTTGATATTTGATGACGATAAATACAAACAAATAGAAGCTATAGCCAAGTTTGACTTTATGCCGGACGAATTTATCTCTGATATTGACGATGGAGAAGTGATCCACGATTTAATTAATAAAAGAATAAAATTAACTGGAACTGTCAGTTTTAATGAAAAAACACTAAAATTTCAATTTAACATTAAAAGAAATATTGAAATCATAGGAGAGTCTATATTATTAAGTAATTTACACTCATGGGAAAGTATTTGTAAATCACGAAACTGGTTAAAATTAAATAATTCAAATCCTCCCGGACCTCTCATTCAATTTGAAAAAATCGGATTAATTTATAACGAAAACACTAAAGGATATGAAGATTTTGATCATTTTATAAATTTACCGTCACCTTTAATTATAAAAAAAGACATAATATTGACAGCGAATAATATTATTCAAGCAATTAATGAATTAAACGAAGAAAGAAAATGTCAAGTAATATGTATTATTCGTGGTGGCGGAAGTTTATACGATTTATATGAGTTTTCGGATTTACATTTAGTGGAAGCTGTTGCAAATTCAAAAATACCAATAGTTATAGGCATTGGTCATCATGGCGATAAAATATTATGTGCCGATGTTGCTACGTATAATGCAAGCTCTCCAACGGGAGTTGCGAAATATATAAATTTTCTAATGGGTAGCAAAAACAAGAAAATTAGAGAAGCAACTCAAAGAGAAGAAAAATCAAGTATGAATAATGAAATTGAGCATTTGAAAAATCGTATTCGGGAATTAGAGAGTAAGATTGCCGATTTAGAAATTCAGTTAAGACAAAAAAACTCACGAGGTTTATTAGGGCGAATACTCAATACATAGTTATAATTCTTGTTTCCATTCCTGTAACTTGCCTACAAAAGTTAGGGAGGAACATTTATGCGAACTGTATCGACCAGAAAAAGAGGAAAAACATGGTATTATTCTTTTGAATGTACCGATGGCATTTCCAAGAAGCGTAAACGAGTCGAAAAAGGCGGATTTGAGACAAAAAAAGAAGCCTTTGAAGAAGGGACAAAAGCTCTGGCAAAATATTTCTATGGAGATATTTCAATTTTAAATTCCAAGGTGAAATTTGGGGATTTTTTGCAAGAATGGTTGCGAATTAAATCAACTTCTGTTCGCCCCAAAACGCTTTTGACATATCAGGCTATGGTTAAAGCTATTAGCGGCGTGTTGGGCAGTAAAAACTTGCAGGATATACGAGCGAAACACATTGAGGAAACTATGATTTTCTTTAATTCTAGGGGATATTCCAAAGAAACATTGAAGAAAGTCATTTATGTTATTAAACAGTCATTGGATTATGCAATTTATCCTGCGGAGCTTATTCAGTTCAACCCGGCTAAAAATATAAAAATTCCCAAAAACGCCATAGAAAAAGTCATAGAGAGAAAAGTTATCAGTAAAAGCGAGTATGAAGAAATATTGAATCAATGTCCGTTGGGTCATTCCTGCCATGTGCCTATTGTTGTAGTTTATCATACGGGATTAAGAGCGGGAGAAGTTTTGGGATTGACTTGGGATGATGTCGATTTTACGAATAAAACCATATCCGTAACCAAGCAAATCATATTTTCGGGAAAATCCTATTTTTTAGGTCCACCCAAAACAAAGACAAGCGTTCGAGTTATCCCGATAGATGACGCTTTGCTTGATTTTTTGCGCCAATGGAAAAATCTACAGAGCGAAAATTACATCTCGGACAAAGGATATATGGAAAATTTTACCGATGATGAGAATAGAATTTGGAGCATTACCAAAGAGGCAAAAACGGGGCAGAACTTGAAACTACAAGATTTTGTTTGCACCAATTTAAAGGGAAAATTGGTAAAATATCCTACTTTAAAGGATTTTGCACGGAAACATGGTTTCAATTTTCATTCGTTACGCCATACTCATGCGACCTTTTGCGCAGAAAACGGAGCGCCGTTGAAAGGACTAGCCGGAAGAATGGGACACAGCAACATCTCAATAACCGCAAATTTGTATACGCATGAAACGGAGAAGATGCAAAAAGAAACGCTTTTCGCATTTCAACAAGGAATGTCAAAAAACGAAAAGCGTAGGCAAAATGTAGGCAAAAAGCCTAAACCTATTGAAGATTAAGGGATGGTGGGTGATATTCTTTTACAAAAAAGAAAAGAGAAAAAGAAAGAAGCAACTTTCCCTGTTACTTCATCGTCACCCTGTCAACCGGCGGCAGGAAGATTTTTGTAAATACGGCGGTGGCGTAACTATCGGTTAAACCCGATACGTAATCTACAAC
>JAFXOC010000663.1 GCA_017529085.1 Selenomonadaceae bacterium
ATGCCTTCTTCGCTGCCGGTAAACCCTAATTTCTCCTCCGTAGTCGCCTTTACGTTCACATTATCTACGGTGACATTTAACACGTTGGCAATATTTTTCCGCATTTCATCAATGTAAAGGGCAAGTTTGGGTTTTTGCGCCACTATTGTAGCGTCCACATTGCGTACGCAGTAACCCTTTTCCCCGATAAGCTCTGCGACTTTCCCCCAAAGCTTCAAGCTGTCCGCGCCCTTATATTTTTCGTCCGTATCGGGGAAATGCCGCCCGATGTCGCCCAGCGCCGCCGCCCCCAAGAGCGCGTCCGCTACGGCGTGTAAGAGAACGTCTGCGTCGGAATGCCCCAAAAGCCCGGTTTTATGCGGAATTTTCACGCCACCCAAAATCAAATCCCTATTTTCAACCAATCGGTGAACATCGTAACCCATTCCTATTCGCATCGGTTTTCACCCTCCAAATAAGCCTTGAAAAACCGTTCTTTTCTTTCTTTTTCTTGTAAGAAAAAGAAAGAAAAGAACCAAAAGAAAGAAAAAGAACTTTAATAAAATGTAATGATTAAATTTAGAAACTAAGCTTTGTATAACATTTACAAATGTCCCAAATAAGCCTCTGCCATTTTCAAATCGCTTGGCGTGGTAAGTTTTATATTTTTATCATCGTCAATAACGATATGAACCGAAAATCCCATTCGCTCCACCAAGGAAGAATCGTCCGTGCCCAAAAAACCGTCTTTCCTCGCCTTTTCATAAGCGTTTAACAAAACATCCCGTTTAAAACCCTGAGGCGTTTGCGCCGCATAGAGTTTTTCTCTCTTTGGCGTATCAACTATAATCCCGTTTTCCACAACCTTCACCGTATTTT
This sequence comes from Selenomonadaceae bacterium, assembly GCA_017529085.1. Classification (GTDB taxonomy): domain Bacteria; phylum Bacillota; class Negativicutes; order Selenomonadales; family Selenomonadaceae; genus RGIG9201. The sequence goes on from JAFXOC010000663.1 coordinate 859, forward strand.
TTTCGGGTACGGCAGCGATAGCGGCTCCCTTTTCCCTTACGGCGGATATGACTTTTTCTATTGTATCGACGGCAACCAAAGGTCTTGCCGCATCGTGAACCAAAACTATTTCCGCATCGTCGGGCAACGCTTTAAGTCCGTTTTCTACCGAATACTGGCGTTCGCTCCCTCCCGCTACGATTTTATATGGTTTTAAATCCGCTTCGTCTTCTAAAATCCTTCCTACTTCGTCGATTTCGTTTTCACCCGCTATAACGACGAGAAAATCCACCGAAGGCGAATTTGAAAATTTTCTTAGAGTATGAACCAGAATAGGCTTGCCGTCAAGAGAAAGCAAAACCTTGTTTTTTTTCGCGCCCATGCGCCTGCCGCTGCCCGCCGCGGGAAACATAGCTGCTACCATAAATTACCTCCGATAAAAATATTGCGTTGTTTTATTATAGAATATTTTTTTTTATCGGTAAAGTTTTTATAACACAAATCACAAATCGCAACAATATTTTTATTTTTTCTTCATTATTTTATGGTAAATTCTAAAAAAATTCCATGAAAAATCTCAACCCCTTATTAAAGTTTTTTTTCACTCTCTTTATTTGCTTCTTTCTTTCTCTCTCTCTTTTTTACAAAAAAGAGAGAGAGAAAGAAAGAAGGAATTTCAAATAAGGAGAATCACTATGGGAGAATTTACGTTTGTGGTTGAAAAACCCTGCCCGATATGCGAACAGACGACGAGAGTCACCAAGATTAAATCCCGCATGATAGCGGATAAAACCGACGAAGATTTTTGCGTGCATTACAAAAACTTCAATCCTTATCTTTACCGCGTATGGTTCTGCGAACACTGCGGATATGCGGCGGACGAGAAGAATTTCTTGGATTCACGCAATATGCCCGCAAGAAAACGCAAAATCATTCGCGATTACCTGGAACAAAAGAAAATCTCTCTCGAATTCACCGAAGAACGCACCGTGCCGGACGCTGTGGCAGCCTATAAGCTCGCCATTCACTACGAGGAATTAATCGACGGCTCCTTAAACACCATAGCCACGCACTACCTCTCCATGGCGTGGATGTATCGACTGAGGGGCGAAACCGAAAAAGAACACGAAGCCATGCGTATGGCGGCAAAAAAATACGATCTCTCCCTCGTGAAAGAACGCTACCCCATAGGCAAAATGACCGACAACGCCGTTCTTTACCTAATAGGCGCTATCTATTACCGCTTGGGCGAATTTGAACACGCCGGACAATACCTCTCCCGTATCATAGGCGACGGCAGAGCTCGCTCCGAAGACGCCAACATCTACAAAAAAGCCCGCGACCTTTGGCAGGACATCAAAGATATGACCGAAAAACCTCCTGCCACAAAAAAATAAGTCGGGGCTCCGCCCCAAACCCCACAAAGGGCGCTGCCCCTTGACCCCGCCAAAGGAGCTTCGCCCCTCTGGACTCCCGATTGTTGGTTTTAGTATCAATTTGTCAATTTGCGCTAAAC
>JAFXOC010000664.1 GCA_017529085.1 Selenomonadaceae bacterium
ACCCTTAATTTATCCATGTTGAAGCGTTTCTTTTCTCTTCATAATGCAGAGGAAAACCGCAAACTGTTCAACGGCTTGGAAATCGAACGTTTCGGCGAAAAGTATATGAAGGAGCAGGGGACCTATCCCACTATTTTTCTTACGTTAAAGGATGTTCAGGGTCTAAGTTTTGATGAAATGATGGGGCTTTTGCGGGAAATCATGAGCGAGCTTTATATGCGCTTTGACTACTTAGAAAACAGTCCGCGCCTAACGTTTCAGGAAAAAAGGGATTTTTCGCTGATTTTAAACGGCGAAGGCGATATCTTTAAACTACGCTTTTCCCTGTTTAACCTTGCAAAATACCTCGCCAAACATCACGAAAAAAAGGCCGTTATCTTGATTGACGAGTACGATTCCCCGATTATAAACGCTTGGACACACGGTTATTACGATAAAACAATAGATTTTATGCGAGGATTTTTATCAAAAGCGTTAAAAACTAACGAATATTTGGATTTTGCCGTGCTTACCGGTATTACTCGGGTGTCGAAGGAAAGCATATTCAGCGGACTCAATAATCTGCGCGTTTATTCGGTACTCTCCGAAATTTATTCGGATATTTTCGGCTTTACAGTTGAGGAAACCGAAAATATGCTGAAAGAATCCGGGTTTGCGGAAAAATTCGACGAGTTAAAGAAATGGTACGACGGTTATATCATTGGGGATTGTGAAATATACAACCCTTGGTCGATAATAAATTTTATCGATAACAATTGCAAGTATAGCCCATATTGGATAAACGTATCGGGAAACGCAATAATTAAGGAGTTGCTTAACAATATAGACGAGGAGCGAAAACAAGAAATAATCGGACTTATCGAAGGCAACGCGGTAGATACGCCGCTTGAGGAAAACACAGTTTACGCCGATTTGCATACGGGACGGGACGCTCTTTATATGATGCTCTTGCACACGGGGTATTTGAAGGCGGTAAAAAGTTATGTCGACCGACGCGGCAGGGAATGGCTGACTCTTAAAATCCCCAACAGAGAAGTTTTATTAGCTTATGAATCGGAGATTATGAAACATATTGCGCCGAGACGAGGGGAAACCACGCTGACAAATATGTTTGACGCAATGACGGAAGGAAACGAGGAGGCATTTTCAAAATGTCTCTCAAGTCTTTTGTTGAACTATGTAAGTTTCCATGACGCGGGCAACGGAGAGAATTTCTACCATGGATTTTTACTTGGGTTATCCGTTTATTTTAAAGATACTTACAGGATAGAGTCAAACAAAGAGAGCGGTTACGGGCGTTTTGACATCGCTTTTTTCCCGAGCGACAACAAATATGCGGGAATTATAATAGAAATTAAGCTTGCAAAATCCGAAGATGAAATGGAAAACTTAGCCGAATCGGCTCTGAAACAAATTTCGGACAAAGCTTATACAGCCGAATTTAAAAAGCGCGGAACGGCAAAAATTTGGGCTTACGGCGTTGCTTTTTGCGGGAAACGGGTTAGGATAGCGAGTTTGGAGGAATCTTTATGCTAAAACTTTTTTTGGAAACTTTAAAAAGGAAATTTTACATTCCTTTGGTGTTGGCTGTATTGTGCGGCGGTGGATTGGCTGTGGAAAAGGCGTTGTTTCCCACCGAGTTTCACACATCCGATAGGTGTTTTATCGAAAAGGTTTATCTGATAAAGAGCGATAAACCTCTGCCGAAGAATGAGGACTTTAGACCGGCGATGCTTAATTTTTCCTCTATTATGCGCTTCTTTGAGGAAAATAAACGGACGCAGGAATTTGACATGACGAAATTTCACCGAATTTGGGATTTAATGCCGCTAGAACACCAAGGAATTTGGTTTGAAAGCAGGTTTCAGTATATAAGGGGCATGGATAACGTTTTAATAATGAGAATGTATCTTGAAAAACGCGATGATCCCGATGTAAACTATATGCACGATAAGGCGGAAGCTTTCTTTGACAAAGTGGCGGCTCATTCTTTTGCGACCTTTAACAACTACGAAACAAACGCCGAATTTATCGAAAAGGATAAGCTCATCTTGCTCCCGGACAAGGTTGCGCCGCCCACCAGAAAGCGGACGCTTGTAAAATACGGCGTGGCGGGATTTATCTTAGGCTCTGTGTTGGGATTTTGCGTAATAGCGTTTATGAGTTATCGGAGAAAGAACAATGGATGAGATGCTGATTGCTCTTGCTGTTACTTTGATATTCGCTGCCATCGCTTTGTTCATAATAGAAGAGTTTGACATACTCTCTCCTACGGTTGTCACGGTTGGGATAATGGGATTTTCGGCGCTCCTTGCGGCTCTCTCCTCAGACGTATATAATTTCACCATGACGCCGGACGCTGCGCTCTTACTTATGCTTCCGCTATTCACCTTTGTATGTTCTGCGCTTTATGTTAAAAGCAAATGCAACTTTATAAAGCCAAAAGCGCTTCCGAATTTCACCGTAAAAACCAAGTATGTCCTTATATTTTCCGGGATTGCGCTGGTATTTCTCTGCTTAAACCTCTGGGAACTTTATCGTTTGTCCGAACGATTTGGCAATTACGACGGTATTTTCGGCATGATAAAGACCGTGCGCCCTTATATAGAAAAAGGTGAGGCGCAACTTTCAAGGTGGAGCAACTATAGGAACTATTTTGCGGAAGGCCTTGCCTACGTCAGCGCATTCGCCTTCTTTTACAAACTTTTCTTCGATAAAGTTAAAGTCAAAATCCTACTCTTACCAATGATGATTTATATGCCGTTTCTTATTCTGTCCACAGGACGCATGGGACTTTTGCTCTACGTTATCTATCTTGCGCTTATAGGCTGCATTACGTATCGCTTAAAGCAAAACGACAGCGTAGAATCGCGCAAAGTCTCCGCAAGATGGGCGATATATTCGGCGGTATTCTTTTTCTTACTATTCTTAGGCTTTGGATTTTTCACGGGTAAATTTTCACTGTCCGGTGCCGCAAGCAATCCGTTCGCCGTACTCGCTCACTACGGCGGCGCGTCTATTCCCGCGTTTTCCGAGATAATGAAGCTTCCATACGTATATGACGGCAACATCGGTTCTTACACGCTTATAGGCGTGTATCGCATCTTGCAAAAATTCATCGAACTGCCAAATGTCGCCATATTCCTGCCCTTCGTTTCCTTTCAAGGCATGGACACCAACATCTACACGGCGTTTTATCGCTACATCATAGATTTCGGCGTTGTGGGCTGCACGGCAATAATGGTCTTCTTCGGCGGGTTTTACACTTTCTTTTACACCCTCGCCAAAAGCGGCAATTTGGGCGCATTCGCCATCATTGCCTACTCCGCCTTCTCATACCCAATCTTCCTCTTCTTCCAAGACGAACGCTTCTTCCTGGACCTATTCGGCACCGCCGTAATCTACCAACTCGCCGCCTTGTTTTTCTTCTATAAAATCATTTTGCGTAAAGGGTGAGTTCCTTCTTTCTTTCTCTCTCTCTTTTTTGTAAAAAAGAGAGAGAGAAAGAAAGTAGCAAAGAAAGAGAGAGAGAAAAAACTTTA
>JAFXOC010000665.1 GCA_017529085.1 Selenomonadaceae bacterium
AAAAAATATGCGGAAAAAGTTTTCGTAACAAAAAATATTAATGGGGGAGTTTTGGAATTAAAGAAACGAGAGGGATTAAAAATTGTTTGCGGCTCTCTTTACTTGATTGGAGCAGTAAGGGGACTTTTAAATTCAAATTCCTGATTTTATTCTGAAAAAACAAGAAAAAACTAGAAATTTAATTTGATATGAGTTATAATAAACGAAAAACTGAAAAATGTGATTTCCTTCAAAAAGATTATTAAAGTTTTTTCTTTCTCTTTTCTTTGTTACTTTCTTTTCTCTTTCTTTTTTTCAAAAAAGAAAGAGAAAAGAAAGTAAAGATTTTAAAAGCTTTTAGGAGGAATTAGCTTTGAAAAAAGATATTTTGAGTAGGGCGGCGTTGACGCTTGCCGTTGCGTTGTATTCGACGACGGGGGTTTATGCGGCCGATACGATGGAGATAAATCTTGCGGATTCGGTGCGTCTTGCAATGGAGAATAACAGAACCATAAAGCAATCGGCGGCGGATCAAACCTCCGCCGAATGGCAGCTTAGAAACGCCAGACGCGCGACGGGGCTTACGTTAGGTTGGCAAACTACAGCCAATCATGTAGGCGGCGCCCGTTATGAAAATGCGGACTCAAGCGCGTACACCAACAATCTTTCGGCGAGTTACCCTTTGTATTCCGGCGGCAGGAACGAGAACACCATCGAAGCTCGTCGTTACGCCACAAACGTTGCGGATTTCACCCTTGAACGCACCAAACAATCCATTCGTTTCGATACCATGCAACAGTATTATAGAGTGCTTCAAACGAGGAACAATATCGACGTTCAGGAAGACTCCGTAAGACGTTTAAAAGTCCATCTTGACAACGTAAACGCGCAGTACAGAGTCGGTACGGTTGCAAAAGCGGACGTTTTGCAATCTCAGGTCAACCTTGCAAACGCCGAGCAAAACCTCGTCAACGCCCAAGCAAACTATGACGTGGCTATGGCGACGTTAAACAATTTGATGGGAATTCCCACTCAAACCAAACTCAACATTAAAGACGATTTGCGTTATACGAAATACAACCTCACGGAAGAAGCGTGCCAAGCCTACGCTCTTCAAAACCGCCCGGATCATCTTGCCGCTCTCTATTCGGTTAAACGCGCAAAGGCCGCTATGAGCGCCGCTAAAGCCGGTTATCGTCCCACTGTGAACGCTCAAGTCGTAAAATATTTATCGGGCAACAAGCCTTTTAAGGATAATAGCGACGAATACTGGACAGCGGGAGTCAGCGCCAACTGGAATGTATTCGACAACGGCGTAACGGAAGCTCAAGTCAACCAATACAAGGCTGAACTTCAAAAAGCCGAGGAAGTGTTGGCGAAAAACGAGGAAGACATTCAATTAAACGTGCGTCAATATTATCTCAACCTTTTAGCCGCCGAAAAGAACATTCATACCATGAAAGTGGCGGTTGAAGAAGCGGAAGAAAATTACAAAATCTATCAAGTGCGTTACAGCGCGGGCGTTGACACCAACTTGAACGTCATGACGGCGGAAGAAAAACTTAACGCCGCAAAGGTGAACTATTACACGGCTCTATACAACTACAACACCAACAAAGCCGCCCTTGATACGGCTATGGGCGTGCCTGTAGATATGAGCGCGTACGCATACAGCGAGGAAGAGTTAAAATCTCATTCCTTACAAAAATCACGCGAAGCCGGCGCGCTTAAACCGGATACGGTAGTTGACAGCCCCATCAAACACGAAGACGGCTCGTCCGCTCCCGCCGTGCCTAAGTGAGTTAGTTGGGGCTTCGCCCCAAACCCCACAAGGGCGCTGCCCTTGACCCGCCAAAGGGCATTCGCCCTCTGGACTCCCGGTTATTGATTTTAGAAATTAAATTTGATTTCGTGTAAAACCAATTATTAAAGTTTTTTCTTTTTCTTTTTTCTTTGCTACTTTCTTTTTTCTTTTTCTTTTTTACAAAAAAGGAAAAGAAAAAAGAAAGTAGAGAGCAAACTAACAATAAATATAGGGGAAGGCTAAAAACCTTCCCTATTTTTACAGGATGTGGACGAAGATGAAAAATGTCTATAAG
>JAFXOC010000666.1 GCA_017529085.1 Selenomonadaceae bacterium
AAAGGTTCTTTATTTATCGCGTTAAAAGGCGAAAAATTTAACGGCGAGGATTTTGCCTTTGAAGCTGTGGAAAAAGGCGCGGCGGGAGTCGTTGTGTCTAAAGAATGTTCGGCAAAATTAAGCGACAAAGGCGCGATTTTTCGCGTATCCGTTGTAATATCCGAAAATCTTTCAACGCTAGCTCCTTCACATTTTGAATTGATTGCTGTTTCTATTTCGTTTCTTGTAAATTCCGTCATTTTCCGTACTCCTTTAACGCTTCTCTTGCAACTTCCCCATCGTCAAAATGTATGCGTCCAGTGTTTAATATTTGGTAATTTTCGTGACCCTTTCCCAAAATTACGACGATATCGCCGTCTTTTGCAAGCTCCACCCCGCGAAAGATGGCTTTTTTCCTGTCTAAAATACTTTCTTTTAATTTTGCTTCCGCGACTTCATTGACCCCAACCATCACTTCGTCTAAAATCTTTTGCGGATCTTCCGTGCGGGGATTGTCGCTTGTAGCTATCACAACATCCGCTAATGCAGCGGCAATCCGTCCCATAATCGGTCTCTTTGTCCTGTCCCTATCGCCGCCGCAACCGAATATGGCTATCACATGATTTTTAGCAATCTTTCGCGCGGTTTTCAGAGCGTTTTCAACCCCGTCGGGAGTGTGGGCATAATCCACTATAACGGAAATTTCCTTTCCGCCTACTCGTTGGAACCGTCCCGGCACGCTGTCAAAACTCTCCAAAGCCGAAATTATATTATCGACCGCAACCCCTTCGGCGATGCTTGCGCCAATGGCGGAAAGTGCGTTGTATACGTTAAATTCGCCGGTTAAATGTAAATTCAGAGATTTTTCACCGAAATCGCCTTTAAGCGTAAAACTCGTTCCCTTATGAGTGATATTTTCTTTTATCGCAGTAATATCAGCTTTATTATGTATGCCGTAGGTTAATTTTTTACAGATTGCAGCGTCCAGCATAAACTTTCCCGCCTCGTCGTCAACATTGACAACGGCGCATTTATTAACTTTGTCGCCCTTTTCCGATACCAATTCAAAAAGTTTTGCCTTGGCGCGTTTATAATTCTCCATTGTCTTATGAAAATCCAGATGGTCTTGTGTTAAATTGGTAAATACCGCCGTATCGAACTCAATCCCCGCCACCCTGTTTTCGCTTAAAGCGTGGCTCGAAACCTCCATAACCACATGGGTAACGCCGTTTTTTTGCATTTTGTCCAAAATATTTTGAAGTTCCACAACGTCCGGCGTGGTATTCGACGTTTTTATGATTTCGTCCTCAATCATTATCTGTATAGTGCCGATTAAACCGACCTTATGCCCGTTCTCCCGTAAAATATGGCGAATGAGATAACTTGTAGTAGTTTTGCCGTTGGTCCCCGTGATGCCTATAACCCTCATTTTTCCGGCGGGGTAATCGTGAAAAAACGGCGCAATTTTCTTTAAAGCCTCCGTCAAATTAGGAACCCTAATCAATGTCATTCCGTCAGGCGGCGTAAAATCCCGCTCCGAAATAACCGCGACGGCGCCTTTTTGACAAACGTCCTCCAAAAAATCGTGCCCGTCAACGTTAGCCCCGACGATAGCGGCGAACAGCGCGCCTTTTTCAACTTTCCTCGAATCGCGTTCCAACGACTCGCACCAAATTTCGCCGTCACCAACAACGACCGCGCCTTCTATCAAACTTGCTATTTCGTTTATTTTTTTCATGGCTTGCTCCCTATAAAAGACATAACTCTAATTTACGCAACTTTTATTTGATTTGCTCGATAATTTGCTCGCGCTTCGTTAAGACTCAGATTGTTTGCTCCACCGCTATAATCCGGATGAGCGAATTGATAATTATCGTCTTCCCAACCGCAAACCTCGCAAATATCAAATTCATGCCCTTCTTCTACCAAACCCACGCCGCAACAAGGACAAGGGACCAACTTTTTATTCGCGTCCGCCATGTTTTAAATCCTCCTTTTTTTGAGCCAAATAATAATTAAGACCCTCATTAGGCTTAAACATTGTAAATATGCCCTTAGTTACTTTTCCTTTCACAAAATCATTTGTTCTCTTATTGTACCTAACAATTGCCTCATCTTTATCAGTATGCCCTAATATTTCTTCATTTACCGCTGATTCTATTAGTTTAAGCGCAGCTACTTCATATTCTTCGTATGTAAGTCCATAATATTGTGAGCCATGCTCTTCCCAATGATTCATCAACTTTTGACGATTTTTAAACCCTCGCACAAGAAATTTGTTTACACCATTTGGAGAACTCGTCACTTTATTCCTCCTATTCCCTGCTTCACTTTGCGGCGGAAATTTTGCTCTCCGTGCCGTTTAAAAGTCTTATGATGTTTGACTTGTGACGAACTATTATAAGAGCGGCGGCGATTATTCCGAAAATTATAAACTCAATCGGCTCGTTAAAGAAATACGCCAATATGGGAACGGCTAACGCCGCAACACAAGAGCCTAAAGAAACGTAACGCGTAAAATACACTATGACGAACCAAAGTACAAAGGCAATTATTGTGACGTTTCCCATAAGCATCGCTATAACTCCAAGTCCCGTAGCTACGCCTTTGCCGCCCTTAAAATTTAAAAACATGGATAATGAGTGTCCGATTATGGCGAAAACTCCCGCAAGCGCCATTGAAAGCGGGGCGCCCGTGACAACGGCGGCTATATAACAACTTATAAAGCCTTTCAAAAAATCGCAGAGAAAAATCAAAACTCCCGGAATTTTTCCAAGAGTTCGCCAAGCATTTGTGGCTCCAATGTTATGACTGCCATGCTCCCTTAAATCCACATCGTAAATTCCCTTACCGATAATAAGCCCACTGGGAATTGAGCCTAAAACATAGGCTATTACAATGACAAAAAGTAATGACAACATGATAAACCCTCCTAAAAATTAATTTTTTATGGCATAATTTTTAATTTTGAATTATAATGTCGATGAAAGTTCTTACATCATTTTTCTCTTTTCTTTTTTGTAAAAAGAAGAGAGAAAAGGAAAAAATTTAACAAACTTCAGGCTGTAGACGTATTATTGTCATTCGCGGAACTCTCCCCCCTACCCCCCTCTAAGAGGGGGCTTGGTTAGAGGAAATATAAAATTTTGGCTCAAAGCAGTAATCCGAGTGCCTCCCTCCTAGAGGGAGGTGCCCGAAGGGCGGAGGGAAAGCCATGAAGAGCACAATATTTATTGATTTGTCTACACTCTGAAACTTTAATCTCTAATTTATCTAACACTTTTAATTCATTCATATTTTTTTCACTATATTATACATTAGGGAATGTTTTGTGTCAAACGCTCTTGTAATTTACAAGAGAATTTTAATGCGGAGTTTAGCCATGAAAAAAGCGATTTTAATTTTGACATTGGTCTTCTGTTTTGTAAATACAACGGAAGCTTGCACACTTTTTGCCGCAAACGGCGATAGAACAACAGACGGCGGCAGTATTATAGTGAAAAACAGAGACGAAAAACCTACGGAACAAACGCTGATGGTTGACAGTAAAGGCAAATATAAATTTTACGGGCTATACGCCAAGACCGACGGAAAATGGTCTTTAAAGGGCGGCGCAAACGAAAAAGGGCTTGCCGTAGTTACTGCGGCGGCGAGTGCAATTCCAAAGAACATAAGAAACAAAGATTCAACTAAGGGCGCGCTCAAAAAATTGCTTGCAAATTGTTCCACAGTGGAACAAGCTCTATCTTACGGCGAGTATTTTTCTAGAGCGCAATTTATAATGATCGCCGATAAAAATGAAATAGCTTACGTCGAAGTCGGCTTAAAAAATTATGAGATAAAAAGAGTAAAAAACGATGTTTTGGCGCATACCAATCATTATCTTTTGCCGACTACATTAAACAGCAACATTAAAATTTCAACTTCAAGCAAATATAGATTAAACCGCATAGAAACCTTGTTAAAATCAAAAAACAAGTTCACATTGGAAGATTTTATAAAGTTTAGCGGAGACAAAAAAGGCGGAGCCGCAAATGCTATTTGGCGCGGCGGCTTGTCCGAAAAAGGCTCGCAATCTCTTGCGGTTTTTGCGGTTCAAATAAAAAAGAACGGCAATACAGAGATATATGTAAAATTAAGGCGAAACCCCAAAGATAAAGGCAATGAAGATATTGTAAGAATATCGGGTGAAGAAATTTTTAATAAAACAACCAAACCATAAAACAACGTACCAGGGATTCCAAAGGGCAATGCCCTTTGGCGGGTGCAGGGTAGCACCCTGCCGGGGTTTGGGGCGGAGCCCCAAGAAGGGATAATATGAACAGAAGAAATTTTATATTGGGAGCGGCAGCGGTATTAATGTTCCCGAGCGAAGCGTTTGCAAAGACTATCGTCAGAACGGAGCGTTCTTTTGCAAAAATGACGGTGGAAGAAGCATTTAAAGATTTGGAAACGATTAGGGACAGCGCTCTAAAACCCGAAATTAATCCCGCTACCATGCCGGAAGTTATCGACAGGGATTTGATTCTTATGACGGACGATATGACGCTGAGAGAAGCAACAAAGCGAATTATCGTACATCATACGGGAACCGTTAAAGACAGGGACATGAGCGCAAGGGAAGCCCATCTTTTACATAAATACGAATGTGAATGGGCGGGGATTGGCTATCATTATATGATACGGAAAAACGGGCTTATCGAAGCGGGTCGTCCGGAGCAGTTTACAGGCGCCCACGCTTACGGGAACAATAAGGATTCTATTGGAATCGCCCTTTCGGGAAATTTTGAGATTGCAGATCCCACCGACGCGCAGATAGAGTCTCTTGTAAAACTTGTAGCGGGATTAAAAAGTAAATATTCGCTTCCCATATGGGAAAAAGGCGTTGTTATCGGGCATCGTGACGTAAACGACACAAAATGCCCGGGGGAAAATCTCTACGATATGCTTAACTATGTGAGGAATAACGCAATATGAAAATAGTGGTGGTAGGCGCGGGAAAACTCGGGTACAGCGTGGCGGAAATACTCTCCCAAGAAGATCATGACGTTGTGGTGACGGATCATGTGCAAAGCCAACTTGTGGCGGTGGAAAATACGCTTGACGTCTTGACTCTTTTTCATAACGGCGGAATTTCTTCATTATTCTTAAATCCCGACGTGATGAAC
>JAFXOC010000667.1 GCA_017529085.1 Selenomonadaceae bacterium
GAAGAAGCATGTTAAGATAATCAGCGTGTTGATAGCGTTGATTTTTATAGGCAGCGTTGTGGCTTTGGCGCTTACTCAGTCGGGTTCGGGGATTGCGTCCGCGGCAAGTTCTTCTAAAGTAGGAGTTGTGGATTATCGTCAGCTTTTAAGTCAGCATCCGAAACTTCAAGACGTTAACAATCAAATGCAGCAAGCGGTGACGGAAGCGCAGAAAGAATTTGAAACAAAGTCGGCAAGCATGGGAGAGCAGGAAAAGGCAGATTACTACAATCAGACTCAAGAGCGTTTGCAAGTAAAACAGCAGGAGCTTTTCGATCCCATTCAAAAATCTGTCGATGAAGCGGTAAAAAAAGTGGCAGATACGAAGGGGCTTTCGGTTGTGCTTGACAAGAGTACCGTGGTGTACGGCGGTCAGGATATCACCAACGACGTGGTAAGCCGCTTGAAGTGATATTTCTAAAAATACCGAGCAGTTCCCGGGCTGCTCGGTATTTTTAACAGGGGGAAAGGAGGATAAGTTTGGCGGAAAACGAGACGAAAAATAAAGAGCAATCGACGGTTGCAGACACGGAAGACAACAAAGAAAAAAATAGAAAAAACTATAAGTTTTTAGCCGTCGTAATTCCTTTAATTCTTATCCTTCTTGCTATATGCGGCTATGTTGCTTTTTTGATTGTCGGGCAAAAAGATAAGCCCACGAAAAAAGAGCCTGCGACAATAGGCGTGGTGCGTATAAAGGATGCGATAAAATCCCATAAGGATTTCGGCGAAATAGGGAAGTTGCGGGAGCGTTACGAGGAAGTTTTAACGGATATAGCGGAATTGTCCGCGCCTAGGATGATAAAGTTGCCCGAAACGGAGAAGGTGGCGTTTGACGATTCGGTAAAACAAAAACAGGCGCAGGAACTTATCGACAAAGTGGCAAAACTTGAAGAAAAGCGCAGAAGCGAAGTCGAAAAATATGTAAAGGCGACTGAAGCCGAGTACGAATCTAAACGCGGCGAGATCGACGCGCGGTATTTGCACGCTATCGCCGATCTTCGCATGAAACTCGACAACGCCGATATTTTAGGGCTTTCGCCGGAAAAGATAAACGAGCTTGCGTATCAGCTTAGGCAACTTCAAAAAGAACGTGGAGAAACCCAAGATGCGTTAAAAATGGAACGGGAGCGGGAAATTTACGCTTACGGCGAAAAGGTGATTGCGAACTTATCTGGAGAAATGTCCTCCATAGACAAAGAAGCGGAACGGTTAAAGGCGGATGCGGCTTTAAAGGAGAGCGAAACTGCAGCGCGCAACATGGCTTTGATGGAAGAAGCGTTAGGCGGCGATAGGATAGCTCTGTTGAGGGAAAAAGAAGACGAGCTCTCGAAAATAAAAGAGGAATTGGCGGCGCTTGAAGATCGTATATTTAGCGATATAGCTGGCATGGCGGCAAAACACGCGATAGCCAAGAATTTGGAACTTGTCGTTGCGGATGTGTCCGTAAATCTTAAGGAAAAGATTCCTCTGGAGAATTTTAACAACGACGATAAACCTTCCGAAAAAGTCATAACGCTAAACGCTATTGACATAACGGATGAAGTTATAGCCGATTTAACCAAATAAAGTAAGTCTCCTGATTATATAAACGATGGTGGAATAAGAGGTAGTGTGATGAAGAAAAAATTGTCAAAATTTCTGGCGATGGGGGTTTTTGCGTCCCTGCTCTTGACGGGGTGTGGATCCGTTAACGTCGGAGTTATAAACGAAAAGAGATTGGTGGAGGAAGCCCCTCAGATAAAGACGACCATGGAAGAGGGCAACGCCAAAATGAAAGAGGTGCAGGACGAATTACAGAAAAAAATGAATGAAAACCCCAATATGACCGAAGAAGAAGCAATGAAAATTCAATCGGAAGCTCAAAGAAAAGCCATGGGGTACAACCAGCAATATATGACTCAAATTCAGCAGAAATTAAACGTGGCGTTAGAAAGCATCTCAAAGGAAAAAGATATAGACGTTGTGATGAACAACACGGATTTTCAAAAGTCTGTTTTTATGGGTGGCATTGATATAA
>JAFXOC010000668.1 GCA_017529085.1 Selenomonadaceae bacterium
ATAACCCATTGAAGAGTATGTGTTTAATCGTTTCTGATACATCTTTTCCAACATTTTTATATGAACATCAACATAATCGGAATTTCCTTGTTAATTTGAAGAAATTTTTCTATGCTTTCTTGCCACTACTTCATAATTTCTCGGTTATGAACCAAAATGAGCGTGTTCACTTTACGAGCGGCAATCAAATATGTTCCCAATACGGTTTTTCCAAAGCCTGTAGCTGCGCCAAGTATGCCAATTTCATGTTCTAACATTGTAATAGTCGCTTTTTCTTGTCCAGGTTGCAAACTTCCTTGAAACGAAACATTGCTAACCCTACCGCAATTACGGCAATCGTCAATCTTATATGAAATTCCTGCTTCTTGCAATTTTTCTTCCAATACGGGCAGACACCCGCGAGGCAGTGCGACAAATTTATCAAAATCGCGAAAGCATTGTATATATCGGGGTATTTACTTTGTGGAATATCGCATGGCTTGCGTTTTGTAAAACTAAGGATTACTCAATCAAACTGTAGACAAATTCATTGAAAAATCCCTTCAAATGTATTTTTGTTGCCGTTATTTAGTGGTATTTTTTTATGAAAAAATTATGTTAAAAATTTAATATGAAATGTCTTTTTGTATTGATGTCCCGGAACTCTTTCTAAATCGAAGGTTATTTCTCTAATCACGGATTGCCACAGTTCTTGTTTGGAATTATTGTCCAGTTTGCCATACATTTTGTTTAAATCTTCCCAATTTAAAATACGGCGTAAAGCAGGAGAAACTACTCGATTATTTCTTGCAATCATTGACGTATATTCTCGCTCTTGTTCCGTAAGAGTAGCGTAGTCCTTTTCGTAGGTTTCTTTGTCGATAAGACCGTCCAAATATAAATCCTTAAGCCTTCCGAGTTTTGCCTTGACAGCGGTGAGCTTTCCATGAAAATTTACGCTGTTTTTCCTGTACTTTGTTTCTACTTCGTAAATTTCAGCTTGCAGGAGCGTTTGAATATTTTCTATCAGCCAATTTTCAAGTTTGCTTTCGTTTATTATGCCGTGAAAATCACATTTTTTGTATTCTTCAAGACTGTAACATCGATATTGATAAATGCCGCTAGGTGTGGCGTGTCCTCTCAATGGCTTTTTGCATTTAGGGCAACGAATTAAACCACGAAATAAATAAATACGATTCTGCTTAGAAGTGCGGAAATGGCGCGATAAAATTTCCTGTACTTTATTGAATAATTCCAATGAGATTATCGGTTCGCAAAAGTTAGCAATGTCATGGTATTCGCCAATATAAGTCCTGTTGCGAACGATGTGAAAAACCCTCGACCCGGCAATTTGAAAGCCAAACTTGTCTTGAATAAGCGGAACTGATGAACGGTAGGAATTGCCGTTTGCAATGTGCCGGAAAATTTCCTGCACTATTGGTGCATCATCATTCGGCACTAAATGGCGGTTAGCGTCCACAGAATATCCAAGCGGAATAGAACCGCCAACGACTTCTTTTCGGCGGCGTTTGCCTTCGTTGACATAGCGAATGCGGTCAGATGTTTGGTCGCTTTCATTTTGGGCGATAGAAAGTTTGAGGTTTAGGAGTAACCGCCCATTGGTAGTGGTCGTGTTGTATTCTTCCTGCGTACATTCCCATTCAACATGATGTTCGTCTAAAAATTCTTTCACTTTGTAGAAATCGGCGATGTTGCGAAACCAACGGTCAAGGCATTTTATAATAATTACATCTATAAGCCCGTTTTCAACATCACGCAAAAGCCTTTGTAGTTCTTTCCTTCGGCTCATCGTTTTTCTCGCGGACACTCCTTCGTCCGCATACACATCGACAACGGCGTAGTTCTTATTTTTAGCGTAGGTTTCCAAATCCATGCGTTGTTCCCCAAGGGAATATCCGTGTCTTGCCTGTTCTTCCGTGGAAACCCGAATATAAAGCGCAGCGCGTTTTACTGCCATACTAACCTTTGCTGTTTCCGCTTGCTCGGGATTTATGACGATTTTTCCAGTTTCTTTATCTTTGTCGAGTCCGAGAAATCTGCTATATGCAAAACTGACTTTTACATCGGCAAATCGTTTTCTTTGCCCCCAAGTTACATTCTCAGAAATGCTCCTGCGTTCCTCCTGCGCTAGGCTTGACATTATGGAAATGAGGACTTCCCCTTTACCGCTAATTATGATACAAAATAACGATGCACCCCCTATACTCTATTAACGATGAACCCCCTTGCACCCCC
>JAFXOC010000669.1 GCA_017529085.1 Selenomonadaceae bacterium
CGCAACGGTGCATTTTGTGGACGAGGGCATGGATTCGGGACCTATTATTCTGCAAGGCGCAGTTCCCGTTTTGGACGAGGACACGGAAGAGACGCTTGCGGCGAGGGTGCTTGAAGTTGAGCATAAACTCTACCCCGAGGCGATAAGGCTTTTTGTTGAGGGGAAACTTAAAATTGACGGCAGGAAAGTTAGGATTTTGAAATAAAGGAGAATCGTTATGAAAATCAAACGAGCTTTAATCAGCGTATCGGATAAGACGGGCGTTGTGGATCTCGGCAAGCGTCTCAGCGCGGCGGGGATTGAAATCATCTCCACCGGCGGCACCATGAAGGCGTTGAAAGAGGCGGGGGTTCCCGTGACTTACGTCAGCGATGTGACCGGTTTCCCCGAGATTATGGACGGACGCGTTAAAACATTAAATCCTTACATTCACGGCGGTATCTTAGCGGTGCGTGACAATCATCGTCATAAGGAAGAGATGAAAACCCACAATATAAAGCCTATTGACTTGGTCGTGGTAAATTTATATCCGTTTAGGGAAACTATCGCAAAGGAAAACGTAACTCTTGCGGAGGCTATCGAAAACATAGATATAGGCGGTCCTGCCATGATTCGCGCTGCGGCGAAGAACTTTCACTTCGTAACTGTCGTGACTAATCCCAATAGATACGACGAAGTTGCTTCATTGATAGAAAAAGACGGTTGCGTCAGCGGAATGTTAAGGATGGAGCTTGCCAAAGAAGCCTTTAACCATACCGCTGAATATGACACCGCCATAACCAAATATTTGCAAGAACAGGTGGAAAAGTAATGAGGATTTTGGTAATCGGCAGCGGTGGCAGGGAACACGCCCTTTGTTGGAACCTTGCCCAAAGCGAAAAATGCGATAAACTCTTCGCCCTTCCCGGAAATCCGGGGATTAGCGAGGTTGCCGAATGTGTTGACGGCGTGTCCGTTGAAGATATAGACGAAATCGTTGCGAAAGCTAAATCGCTTGAGATAAATTTAGTGGTTGTAGGTCCCGAAGTGCCTCTTACGTTAGGTCTTGTGGACGCATTGGAAGGCGCGGGAATAAAAGCCTTTGGACCCAAGAAAAACGCTGCGGTGTTGGAAGGCTCCAAGGCTTTTTCCAAGGAGCTTATGAAAAAGTATAATATTCCTACGGCAAAGTATGAAGTGTTCACCGACGCTGAACTTGCGAAGGAATATGTGAAAAAAGAAGGCGCGCCCATCGTTATAAAGGCCGATGGGCTTGCCGCAGGAAAAGGCGTTATAGTGGCAAAAGAATTAAGCGAAGCCTTAAATGCAATAGACTCTATGATGAAAGACGGCGCTTTCGGCAAAGCGGGCGCGTCCGTTGTTATAGAGGAATTTATGGAGGGCGAAGAAGCGTCGCTGCTTGCCTTTACCGATGGCGAAACCATTGTTCCAATGATTCCCTCTCAGGACCACAAGCGGGTTTTCGATAACGACGAAGGCCCCAACACCGGCGGCATGGGGACTTATGCGCCCGCTCCCGTTATGACGATGGAACGGATAAAAGAAGCGGAAGAAAAAATATTAAAACCCACGATAGCCGCCATGAAAAAAGAGGGCAGAACTTATAAGGGCTGTCTTTACGCAGGGCTTATGGTGACAGAGGACGGCCTGAAAGTGGTTGAGTTTAACGCCAGGTTCGGAGACCCCGAAACTCAGGTTGTATTGCCGCTTTTGGACGGTGATTTGGCGGAGATTATGCTCTCTTGCGTCGACGAAAATTTGAAAAATGTGAAGGTTGAATGGAAAAAAGGCGCGGCTGTCTGCGTCGTAATGGCATCCAAAGGTTATCCCGGCGCATACGAAAAGGGCAAGGAAATTTTCGGACTCGCTGAAGCTAAAAACAAGGGGCATTTAATTTTCCATGCGGGAACGAAAAAAGTCGAAAATAAAATTGTGACAAATGGCGGACGAGTGCTTAACGTAACGGATACGGGCGCAGATATTCGAGAAGCGAGAAATAAAGCCTATGAGGGAGTTTCTCTGATTAAATTTAAAGGAGCTTTTACCAGGAGCGATATTGCCCACAGAGCGTTGGAAAGGAAATAGGTATGTCTGTTTTGGTTTGCGGCGGCGCCGGGTATATCGGTTCCCACGCCGTTCATAGATTGATAGAAGCCGGCGAAGACGTCGTTATACTTGACAATTTGGAAACCGGTCACAAAGAGGCTATTCATAAGGACGCAAAATTTTACAAGGGTGACGTGCGGGACGCTGATTTTTTGGAAAAA
>JAFXOC010000069.1 GCA_017529085.1 Selenomonadaceae bacterium
GATTTCGGCTTCGCGCGGCTACGAAGCTAACGCAACCGCCATAAACGCCGCCAAAAGCATGGCTACGAAAGCATTAGATATAGGTGCTAACTGACAATTTTGATACAAGCCAATTATTAAAGTTTTTTCTCTCTCTCTCTTTTTTACAAAAAAAGAGAGAGAAAAAGAAAGAAGAAACTCGGATATTGGCACAGAGGTGATATGATGGAGATGGAGCGATTGGCGATGACGCCGGTGCGGCAAGTGACGTTGCATGCGGAGAGTCATCTTGGAGAAACGGAAGCACAAGCTCCCGTTAAAACTTTTGGAGAGTATTTGACGGATTCTTTAAAAAAGACAAACGAACTTATACATGAATCGGATAAATGGAACGCGGCTCTTGCAGCGGGTAAGGTTGAAGATTTATCACAAGTTATTATAGCGGGACAAAAGGCTGAAATTGCCACGCAGTTGACGCTTCAGATCAGAAATCGCGCTGTTTCCGCTTATCAGGAAATCATGCGTATGCAGGTGTAATGCGGTGAAACTTCATAAAATTATGTCGTATGGTCAGCGATAATAGATTTTGCAATTTGTTTCACTGCCTGAATGGCGAGTGGGCAAAGGCAAGAAGAAATATTTTTGTCGTTGATTATGGTATGCGAAGGGATGGAGTTTATGCCGGATTGGAAAGAGCGGTACTTAGCTCTATGGAACAGATTTAGCAAGACGCAACGCTATATCTTCATAGGCGCTATGGTAGCCCTTCTGCTTGCAATTGTCGTCGGCGGTCTTTGGTTTGGTAGTAAACCGGATATGGTGCCGCTATATACCAATCTTGAGGCGAAAGATGCGGGAGAGGTAACGGCGAAACTGCAAGAAGCAAATGTGGTTTATGAAATAGAAGAAACAAAACGCGGAACTACTATTTTCGTTCCGTCGGGAGTCGTGCATAATACCCGTCTCAGCCTTGCGGTGGAGGGACTTCCTCGCGGTACTAAGGGATTTGAGATTTTTGACGACAGTAAACTCGGCGTAACGGAATTTCAAAATAAAGTTAATTATCTTCAAGCTCTTCAAGGCGAGCTTACGAGAACCATCGAACAGATAGAAGCCGTTCAAAAGGCAAGGGTGCATATAGTTTTACCCGAAGACAGCTTGTATAAAAAGAACGAGAAACCGGCTACGGCGTCGATAATGCTTATGTTTATGCCAAATCAAGAGCTGTCTAAGAAGGAAATAAAAGGAATTGTAAATTTAGTAGCTCATAGTGTGCAGACTTTGCAGCCTGAAAATATTACGGTGGTTGATGAAACGGGGCGCATATTAAACGACCCGGACGAGGACGAAGAAGCAAGCGTTACGGCGAAAACCATGACGCAGCTTGAAATGACGAAGAAAGTGCAGGAGAGTTTGCAAAAAAATGTCCAAACGCTCCTGGATCAAAGTTTGGGCGAGGGACGCGCTTTTGTGCGAGTAAGCGTCGAGCTTGATTTTGACGATCGTCATACCGATAAGCAGATATTTACTCCCGTTGTGGATGATGCGGGTATCATAAGAAGCCAGCAAGAGATTTCGGAGACTTATAGCGGCTCTTCAACGGTTCCCGGCGGCGCAGCGGGTATTCAATCCAATGTGCCGGGGTATGTTGAAGCGGAAAATAATTCCAATGCGGATTACGAGCGTAAAGAAGCCACCAGAAATTATGAGATAAACGAAGAAAAGCAAAAGATTATTGCAGCGC
>JAFXOC010000670.1 GCA_017529085.1 Selenomonadaceae bacterium
CGCCGATATTAACAGAAATTTTTACGAAGAAGTCTATTTTGTAGTACCTGAACACGCCATGTCAGCCGGAACGGTATTCTGTATGTCGGGCGATAAAATATTTATGGATTATGCTTCTTCGCTTGGACCTATAGACCCACAAATTTTCAACGGCAAGCAATATGTTCCGGCTTTGGGTTATCTTGATAAGATACAAGAATTTGTAGAAAAATCCAGTAGTGGAATCCCATTAAATTCAGTTGAATTATTTTTCTTACAGCAACAGGATTTAGCCTTTCTTAGACTTTGTGAACAACAAAAGGCATTAACGGTAGACCTTATCGAAAAATGGCTCGTAGAATACGGTTTTAAAAACAATGAAGAAAAATTAACTTTAGAAGAGCAAACCCGAAAAGCTCAAACCATTGCAAAAGAACTTGGGGATAACACAAAATGGCTCTCTCATGGTCGTTATATAAATATAAAACGTCTAAAAGAAATGGGTTTAAATATTGAAGATTATAGCAACAATGAGAATTTAAGTAAATTGATACGCGAATATAACGATTTATTAACATCGTATATAATGCGCGGCAATATGACATTTTTCCTAAATTCTAAAATTTATTTTTAGGAGGAGTTTCTATGACATCTTTAGTTGATGCTCTGCAAAATTTAAATGGTAATGATAATGCAATGCAACAAGCAAGAGGTTATGCCAAAATCGTAGAGGGATGGAGAAAATCGGGCATTGTAGAATCTCCTACATATCCAATGCGAGACACGCGAAGAATTATTCCCAATATCCCGCAAAAAGAAATTACATATCATCTGTAAACCGCCGTCATAAGCAACTACCGAATTTCCGGCAGTTGCTTTTTTTATTTCCCCCTCCATGTCAGCGGGTCAAATTTTTGGTAATTCGTCAAGGATTTTCCAATTTCTATAAACGAATAGCCCCTATGCTTAAAGCACAGGGGCTATCGTTTATTCGGGGGTACGTATTAACCGATTCCCGAATCGCTCTGCGCTAATTATAATATTTAAAAATGAAATTTTCAAGTAAAAGTTTTATTTCTAAAAGTTAATCGTCCCGCCGTTGACGTTGAAAGTATTTTTCTCAATACGCATTTTCTTAATCGCCGCTTTTTCTTCGGCGGTTAAGTTTTCGGCGGTTACTTCTTCAATATCGAGGGCGGGAAAGTTTTCTTGCTCCGCTACTATTTCCCGCATTTTTTGCTTGATAACTTTTCTGATTTCCGCCGGAAGCTCGGCATAAGCGCGAAGTATCCGCTTGTCCATATCGTCTAAAGACGGGTCGTCCAAAATGTTAGATTCCTCCGGCGGCAAAAACATTTCACCAACGCCCGCGCGCAACCATTCTTCATTAACGCGAAATGTGCGACAAATGAGAGCAAGAACTGAATCAACTGGAGCATTTCTTCCTAATTCATAATTAGCAATAGTATTTCTCTTTATACCTAATTTATCCGCAAATCCTTGTTGCGTAAGTTTTAATTCCTTACGCAATTTTTTTATGCGTTCTTTCATAAATATCACC
>JAFXOC010000070.1 GCA_017529085.1 Selenomonadaceae bacterium
GTTCGGGGGATCCCAGCGAAGGACTGGAAAAAATTGCGCTGTTTCATCCCGATATTGTCCTTATAAATCATGCGAACGTGGCTATGCGTGTGAATGATGATAAGCTGATACATAAGATACAGGAAGAGGGAAAGTTCCCAATTGTTTCGTATGGAATAGCCGATAAGAGCAAAGTTAATTATTCGTGGATTGGGATAACGGATTATTTGGAGAAGAAGGAAGACAATGCGGCGTTATTGGCGAGAGATTTTATCAACGCCACAAAGCATATGTTCGTATTAAAAAATCCGCTTAAAGCCGAACCGCAACCTAGAATGATGCAACCCGGAGCGACGCTTACACGCGCCCGTTGGAAAAAGGAAAAAGAAGAGCGGAAAACCAAAACCAATCCGATGGATGCGTTGCAAGTTGCAAGGGAAATCGCTTCAAGTATAGCAAAAGCCAGAAATATAGACGCAACCACAGATGCGCCGCCGCCTAAAGGAACGGTAGACCTTATCGCTATAGGTTCGTCAACGGGCGGTACGGAAGCTTTATCCACTATTTTAAAGGAGTTGCATCCGCCGCTTCCACCTATTGTAATTGCGCAGCACATTCCCCCTCTTTTTGCAAAACTGTTCGCAGAGCGGTTAAACGACGAATGTCGCCTTACCGTGCAAGAGGGAGAAGAAGATTTGTTGCTAAAAAACAATAACGTATATATTGCGCCGGGAAATTTTCACATGACGGTGAACAGGGAAAACGGCGGTATAACGGCGCATCTTAACACCGGACCCAAAGTCCACAGTTGCAGACCTTCCGTTGACGTGCTTTTTGATTCCGTTGCCGCATATATAGGAAAATCGGCTTTGGGCATTATTTTGACGGGAATGGGACAAGACGGAGCGCAAGGGCTTTTAAAAATGCGCAAAGAAGGCTCGTACACGTTAGGGCAAGACAAGAACACCTGCGTAGTGTACGGTATGCCGCGCGCCGCCTTTGATTTAGGCGCCGTGGCAAAACAGTTACCGCTTACCGCTATTGCAAGGGCGATTGAGGAGATAGCAGGGTTGTGATACTATTCTTCAATAAAAATTAGACAAAATTTACAAGGAATTTATGGGAGTGAAAATCAAATAGTATCACCACATTGTGAGGTATATTGATGAGAGAAGCCTTTTACGGTACAAAAAACAAAATTAAAGCCAATCGAAAAGGAAAAGATTCAGTGTTTATTGACCTATTTCATCATCCCAAATACGCTGCGCAAATGGTAAAAGCGCTTAATCCTAAAATTGAGTTGACGAAAGAAGACATTGAATTTGTCACCCTTCATTCGGTGCTTATGATAAAACAATATAACGACTTAGGCTTGTTGGTTAAGGGAAAACTTTTAATATGCTCCGAGGCTCAATCTACTTGGTCGCTTAATGTGTTGATTAGAATGTTTATGTATTTGGCGGAAACTTATCATCGCCATATATGAAAATGTATTGAAAGAATATTTGGATGAACGTAAAGAGGAGGTAGGAAATATTATGTCTATGCTTTTCAGTCAAGAAGACGTAACCGAACGTTACGGAAGAGAACAATGGACAAAAGGTATGGAAAAAGGCATGGAAAATGGAATAATCACCAGTATAAAGAACGTAATGAAAAATATGAATGTATCTCTTGAAAAGGCTATGGACGTTCTTCAAATAAGTGGCGATGACAGAAGAAAATATGCGGGTCTTTTAGGCGTGTGAAGTATCCTTATTCTTATCAACATCAAGGAGGTGATTTATTGCAATTTACGCCAAACCAAGGAACCGTATATTGGATCACCGGGCTTTCGGGCGCAGGGAAAACCACGGTCGGGACTTTGCTTTACGAAAAAATTCACGCTATAAAAAATAACGTAGTCATCTTAGACGGCGACACGTTAAGAGAAGTTTTCGGAAACGATTTGGGTTACACAAGAGAGGACAGATTTAAAAGCGCGGGGCGCAACGCCTGTATTTGTCGTATGCTTTCACTGCAGGGAATAGACGTTGTGTGTTGCACTATTTCCATGTACGATGAAATTCGCAATTGGAACAGGAAGAGCATAAAAAATTATCGGGATATCTATCTAAAAGTTCCCGAAGAAATTTTGAAGACTCGCAACCAAAAAGGATTGTACGAGTCTTCAAAAGACGAGCTTGTGGGTTTCGGGGTGAAGATGGAAGAACCGAAAAATCCCGACATGGTAATAGTAAACGACGGCAGATTGTCGCCTGAAAAGATTGTTGAGAGAATTTGGGAGGAATTTGGATGAAAACGGAATGGGATTATACAAATCTTGCGGATGCGTATTTAAAACGCCCCGATTATGCGGAAGAAGCTCTTGAAAAAATGCTGAAAACCGCAAACATATCGGGAGGGTATAAACTATCGAGTTT
This sequence comes from Selenomonadaceae bacterium, assembly GCA_017529085.1. GTDB lineage: Bacteria > Bacillota > Negativicutes > Selenomonadales > Selenomonadaceae > RGIG9201. The sequence goes on from JAFXOC010000070.1 coordinate 2,403, forward strand.
GTGACGTAGGAGCGGGAGTTGCGCATCTTACGTTATTTTTAGCAAAGAAGAATTTTACCGTTCACGCTGTGGAGCCGAATGACGCCATGAGAAAGAACGGGATAACGAGAACAAAAGAATAAGAATGTCTCTTGGTTTGAGGGCGTAGGCGAACACACGGGTCAAGCAGCCGATTATTTCGACTTGGTTACTTTCGGTTCGTCTTTTAACGTGTGCAACCGTCAAGAGGCTCTTTTGGAGTCGCAGCGTATATTGAAACGCGGCGGCTTTTTTGCGTGTATGTGGAATCATCGCGCATTAAACGACCCTATACAGGAAAAAATTGAAAATATCATAAAATCTTATGTGAAAGATTACGACTATGGTACTCGCAGGGAAGATCAAACGGAAGTAATAAAGGCAAGCGGCAGGTTTACGGATATAACTCATTTCAGCGGTCAAGTTCTTCACAATATCCCCGTCGAGGACGTAATTGAAGGTTGGCGTTCTCATGGGACGCTTGAACGTCAGGTCGGAGATAAATTTAACGCCGTTGTGAAAGAAATAGCCGCGTATCTGCACTCTTTGAAGAAGGAAACTATTCCCGTGCCATACGAAACCAACGTATATATGGCAAAAGCAGTAAAGTGACAAGGGAACATCATGTATAATTTCGGCACAAAAGCGGAGACGTTGGAGTTTCTGTATAACACTATAGATGCAAGGGTGAGTTTTAATTCGTTTATTCCGAGGGATTTGCCGCCGGATATTGCCGAAAAGCTGGTGAATTACTATCTTGAAAGACTTGCCGCAAATACCCGAGAACCACGATAAAGTAA
>JAFXOC010000071.1 GCA_017529085.1 Selenomonadaceae bacterium
AAAAAAATAGAAAAAGAAAAGTAAGAACCCGCCTTTAAATCATATTTTTAACGTAAGAATCATAAAGAGATTTTAGTTCTTCCATTTTTTCGTACATTTCGACCTGCATACCGGAGGCGGCGGCGTAGTCGCCGGATTCTAGGGCGGAGGTAAGGAGGGTAAAGAGGGATTTGCGGTCGATGCTGTCTTTGGCGAGGTAGTCTTTAAGTTCGGCGATTTTGTTCCAGTTGTAGGCGTCTTGATCCGTCATGCGGGAAGAGACTATTTCTTTTGCCTTGCGGGTGACGTCGCGGTTTTCGGGGATAATGCGGGAGATGAGTTCCGTTTTCCAACGAAGGAGAGCGCCGGCTTTGAATGCGTTTATTATTTGCTCGCGGATAGCGCCGCCTGCGGTGATAACGGAAGTTTTTTCAGGGAAGAGAGCGAAACTTTCCATGTTTTCCCATACGGTCGCGGGGGGAGTGCCGAAAAGACGGTTGCGTTCCTCGTCGGAATAATCTTCAAATACGTCTTCTTCGCTTCTGTAGGCGCGGTTCTTTTCAAGATAGAAGCCGTCGTCGCCCGCTTTTTTGGAAAGCTCGCCGAGAAGTTCTTCTGTGGTGTGGTGTACGGCTATTTTCACGCCGTCGAGAACAGCGGAATAGCTGGCCGCAAGGACTAGATATGTGTTGGTATACGGGTTGGGCGCGCGAAGTTCGAAACGTGTTGCGTAGGGATTGTTGAGATCGCGGATAAGCCCCGCTAAGATTGTACGGTTACGAGAGGGAATTTCGGGGGTATGACCTAAGGAAGTTACGATGCATACAGGCGCTTCAAAGCCGGGTTTTAAGCGGTTAAGAGAATCATTCGTGGCGGAGACGAATGGATTTATTACCTCGTAGTTCTTCAAAAGTCCCATGATTGCGCCGTAGCCTATCGCGCTCATAAAGTCCTTATGAGAATCGTCCGGAGAGAAAAGATTGATTGCAGAGCCGTCGTCCAAAACTGCCGTCATTCCGATATGGGTGTGTTCGCCGTTGCCGGCAAGCCCTATCATGGGTTTCGCTTTAAAGCTGACTTCAAGCCCTTCGCGGCGGAAAATTTCCCTTACAAGCGTGCGAACCAAAAGTTCGTTGTCGGCGGCTTGCATGGCGTCCGCATATTTCCAGTCGATTTCTATCTGCTCGCAAACGTGCTGCATACGTCCGCTTTCGTCTATCTGCGCCTTTAATCCGCCGACTTCTTTGTGACCCATTTCAACTTGCAAATCATATTTTTCAAGCTCCAACACGCATTTTTCAAGGGCAGTCCTCACAACGCCGTGAGTGCGTTCCCAGTATTGCTCCTGCATGACCTGAGAAGCGGACATTTCTTTGATGTTGGCTTCTTCCAAAGGAGTTTTTACCCAAAATTCCAACTCGGTTGCGGAAGTGAAGTTAATATCCGTAATTTTTCTGCCGTTTAAGCGAGATAAGCCGGATATTGCGGGAGTTTTGCCGAAGATGTCTAAGAGTTCTTTTTTTACATATTCCAATGTGTCGGAAAGCACAGCCCTTGAATCCACTCGTTTTCCCTCGTGAATAAGAAAAGCGGGGATACGGAGAGTGCCTACGGGAAGACCTGTTTCAGCGTCTATATGCTCGTCGTTGTAGTCAACGAACCAGTTTACGCTGCCGTCTATAGGCATATCGACTTTAGCGTTGTTAAGAGTCGCTATACCCGTAAGCACAACGGAGGAACCGTCGGTTTGCACCGCGCGACCAGAATAGAAATTGTCCATATCCTTAATAAAAACTCGCGCGGGAATTTTTTCGTCCGTATCGTTTCCCGCCATATCAATGCCCATTAAAGACACAAACTTTATCTCTGGATGCTCTGCTAAAATATTTTTTATCTCCTCTTTAGAGGAATTAGCGGGAATTTTGTAAACAATGTTTGACATATTGATCATCCTTTCGCAAAAACAAAAAGCCATACGAACGCAAAACACGTTCGCATGGCTTCATTGCCTTGGTATTTAGTTGTAAAAATTTTATACAATCCATCAACTGTCAACGCCGTTGTTGACGATTTCACTATACCATAATTTCGTTAAATTTGTCAATATACGGGGTATGTATACACTTACATACCATGACTTCTGCTTGAAAAAAAGCCAACTACGAGCTATAATTCTGCTTGACCGATGGTCG
>JAFXOC010000072.1 GCA_017529085.1 Selenomonadaceae bacterium
AAAAAATTTTTAAATATGCCTGTAACTGCGGCCGGATATATATTTGAAGATAGAAAAGTTGCGGCGGCGGTAAGAAAACAGAAACCATTTTTGGCTGTTGAACCCGATTCCTTGGCGTCAAGATGCGTAAAAGCCATGGCGGAAAGTCTTTTATATGGCGGAGAAATGCACATAAAACAAGGCTGGCGAGGATTTTTGAAGCAAATATTTAATTTTTCCGGAAAATAATGGAGGAACTTTTGGCATGGCAAGCGAATTAATAAAAGCGGAAAAAGTTTTGACAATAGGCGCGCGTTTGGAATTTTATGTCGGTGAAGATGAAAACAAATACACAAGCCGCGTGGAGGATTTGGAAGACGGCGTGTTGGTTGCGGCTATGCCCACATCTAAAGAAGGCGTTCCCATTATTCCGTACAAAGGCGAGCAAGTTTATGGGCTTGCCATGGGGTATCATTGTCGATACCGTTTTATGGCGAAATTTGAAGGTCATGGGCGAATCGATGGCAATATTCCCGTTTGGCGGGTTAAAATGCCTGAGATGGTGGAAAAATTTCAAAATCGCGAATTTGTAAGGGTGCATGTAAGTCAGACAATGCACGTCAGTCTCATAAATGAGGACGGAGAAATAGGCGAACCCGTCCTTACGTGGAGCGTTGACTTTAGCGGTAACGGCATAAGTTTTTTGATGGAAGAGCCTGTTGCGGAAAACACCAAGGCGGCGCTTGAGATTGAGGGAATTCCAGAAATCGGAACGCTTAACGTGATGGCGCGCGTGGTACGTTCTGTGGAGTTAAAGCGACCGCAGGGAGACAGCGCGTATTTGATAGGCGTTTCCTTTATTGATTTACCTAAGGATAGGACGAATAAAATAGTAAAGTGGTTGTTTGCGGTGCAAAGACGAGCGATAGCGAAAGGTATCAATGTGTAAATGAGCGAGGTGTATGGGATGATTCGCGTCTTGATTGCCGACGACTCTGCGTTCATGAGAAAGGTTCTGTCGGATGTTTTTAATAAAGAGCCTGATTTTGAAGTTGTGGGTACGGCGGCGGACGGAAAAGAAACCGTCGAAAGGGTCAAGCTGTTAAAACCCGATCTCTTGACGTTGGACGTTAATATGCCGGTTATGGACGGTATCAACGCCCTCGCAATAATTATGAGAGAGCAGCCGACTCCTACCGTTATGATCAGCAGTCTGACTCAAAAGGGGACAGACGCAACAGTTAAAGCGCTGGGACTTGGCGCGGTTGATTTTATAAGTAAAAAGGGCGGTTCTATTTCAAGAGTTGACGATATAGAAGACGAAATATTAGCTAAATGCAGGGCTGCTGCAAAGGCTAATGTCAGAAATATAGGAACGAGACCAAAACCTCCCGTAATGCGTCGGGTGGAGCTTCCTATAAAATCGGGGTTACAATTAAACGAGATAAAACAACAAGAAACAACGCCGGGAGTATTTGCCAAGCGACAAAATCCCCTTTTGCAAAGAAAAGAGAAAGCAGCGGCAGCAAAGCCTGCTGCGGTGACTTTTAACGGAGCGGGTAAGAAAAAATTAGTTGCAATAGGAACTTCTACGGGAGGTCCTCAAGCGCTTCAAAAGGTTATAACGAGACTTCCCGCAAATTTGCCTTGCGGTGTGGTGGTTGTTCAGCATATGCCCGCCGGATTTACGAAATCTCTGGCCGACAGGCTTAACCAAATCTCAGCGATAGCGGTAAAAGAGGCTGAAAACGATGAGGTTATAGAGCCGGGTCATGTATATATAGCGCCCGGGAATTATCATATGAGAATTTCTTCAACCGGCAGCGCAAGAAAAATTGTTCTGGGTCAAGATCCTCCCGTGGGCAATCATCGTCCTGCGGTAAACGTTATGTACGATTCGGTTGCGCCCATAGGTCGCGACTTGGTGGCCGTCATAATGACCGGCATGGGATGCGACGGTTGCGAGGGAATGAAAAAGATAAAGGCTGGAGGCGGCTACAGCATAGCGCAAAACGAGGAGACTTCCGTAGTTTATGGTATGCCGAAAGCTGTGGTTGACGCAGGACTGGCAGATGAAATCAGACCGCTTGAAGACATCGCGAAAGCTATTGTCGATGCGGTGAATAAGTGACAGGTGTAGGGGGTATATAAATGGAAACCAATCAGTATATGGATATGTTTTTGGACGAATCCCATGAACATTTGCAACAACTGAACGATGGATTACTTAGCTTAGAGGACAATATGGAGGATTTATCGGTTATAAACGATATCTTCCGCAACGCCCACACCTTGAAGGGTATGTCCGCAACTATGGGATATACGAAGATAGCCGAACTCACACATGAAATGGAAGACGTGCTTGATATGCTCCGTCATGAGCAATTGAAGTTGACGGAAGAAATCATAGATATTTTATTTAAATGCTTGGATTCTTTGGAACAGATGGTGGATAACGTCGGCAACGGCGATCCTGAAGATCTGATAGACGTATCGGATTTGGTTGCGAGTTTGAGCGCGATTTTAAAGGGCGAATCGCCTACGGCAGCAGCTCCCGCAGCAGCCGCACCCGCAGCGGCGGCAGCAGCAGCTCCCGCGGCAGCTGCTGCCGGTGGAATTGAACTTAGCGATTTGGATAAAAGCGTTATAAAGGGCGCTCAAGAGAGCGGGCTTCGCGGGCTTTATGTGAAGGTTTCATTGGCCGAGAGCTGTCTTTTAAAGTCCGCTCGTTCTTACATGGTAATGAACGCTTTGGACGAGTTGGGCGAAGTTGTGAAAACTGTGCCTTCTGCTGAAGATATTGAGCAAGAAAAATTTGAGCGCAGTTTTGAGCTTATTATCGTGACCGCTGCCGAAGAAAAAGCAGTTTCTGATGCCGTACTTTCAATATCGGAAGTTGAATCTGCGGAAGTTAAAATTGTCGATTTGGATGCGCCGCCTCCCGCACCTGCGGCTCCCGCTCCTGCACCTGTAGCGGCGGCTCCAGCGCCGGCAGCGCCTGCGGCTGCTGCAGCGGCGGCTCCTGCGCCCGCGGCAAAGTCTGCGGCTCCGGCAAAGGCAGCGGCGGCGC
>JAFXOC010000073.1 GCA_017529085.1 Selenomonadaceae bacterium
ATAGTAAAATTTTTTGTTTTTTTCCTGAAATATTAAAGGCGGGTGATTATTGACCAGAAGCAAATAATTCGCTTAATTCTTCATTCACATCTTCCGGCAATGCGCCAACCTCTTCTCTGCCGGTTACATAGTCATGCTTTTTAAATTCTCCCAGTCTTTCGCCGATTTCAAATCGGTGTTTATCGTAGGTGTTTTTTGTTAATTCGTAATGAAGTCCTTTTATTAATGGAATAGTTATAGCTTTTCCATCTCGGAAAGCATTAAAAATATAATCGCTGGCATCCTTGGCATTACGAATCTCAAAAAGCGTTCTAAGATCTCCCGTATAGGAAATTACTTTATCGTTGGAAACACTAAAATAAATTTTACCGTTCCATGTTTTCCAATCCCTTTTTTATTTCAACGGCAATATTATAAGCTAAGTTTACGGGGACGGCGTTCCCTATTTGTTTATATTGACTCTTCACGCTACCGCAAAATTTCCATTCATCAGGGAAAGATTGAATCCTCGCATTTTCTCTTATGGTAAACGGGCGAATTTCCAACGGATGACAACGATCCGTTTGTTTTTGTATCGGCGCGGTCAAAACGGCCAACGAAGGTTCGTTCATACTCATGCGCCGTAAGACACCTGTTTGCCCTCCGCCTATTGTGTTATAGCTAGATTTCATATATTCTTTCGCCATATCTTGCGGAATGTATTTCCAACACATACCCGGAGGAACAAATCTGAAAATGTTCCGTTTATATTTGGAATACTGCACCCCCTCGCTTTTTGGTACATTTTGAAGCACATCTCTCAATATAGGTTTGTATTTATGCGGTATAGGAAATTTTATTGATAGTTTGGATTTTAAATCTTTACGAATACCAATAGTTATAAGTCGTTCTCTTTTTTGCGCGGTATCAAAATCCCATGCGTTTAAAATCTTTCTTTGAATTTCATATCCGCAATCGGTAAATACTTTTAACATTGTCTTATAAGTTCTGCCCTTATCGTGAGTTAATAATCCACGAACATTTTCAAACAGGAAAGCCTTTGGTTGTAATTTTTTTAAAAAGACAGCGTAATGGTAAAAAAGTGTGCCACGGGCATCCTCTAACCCTAGCTTTTTTCCTGCGTAAGAAAAAGGTTGACATGGCGCTCCACCCGAAAGCAAATCTAACTCCCCTACTCTTATATGAAAAAGTTCGATTAAATCCAATGAAGAAATATTTGCTATATCGTCACAAATCACATTCCAATGCGGACGGTTTGTACATAGGGTTTTAACAGCATCTTTATTCGATTCCACCAAAGCGATGGTTTCAAATCCCGCCTTTTCTATCCCTAACGCCAAACCTCCCGCTCCTGCAAATAATTCTATATTTGTTGCCACACGCTACACCTGCCTTAATTTTATTAAAAAACCTCGATTGAATTATGCCAATCGAGGTTTTTTCACTATTTTGCGGGAATCATGGAGCGAATCCACTCTTCAAAACTTTTGGGATTACGGGTTTGAATAAGCACAACGCCCGGACCTCTAAACCTGCATACAAGTCCTTCGCCGGAAGTAATACTTGAGAACCAACCGCTTGAGGACGCTTTTTCGATAGAATAATTCATATAATCCGCCCACGCTACCAAATGCCCGTTATCTATAAAAACTTCCTCCCCCGCTTCAAGATTTACGGGATGAATAACGCCGTAACTGCTGACAAACACCGTACCTTTACCCGTGACCTTTAAAACGAAAAATCCCTCACCTGAGAAAAGTCCTCTCGAAAGATTTTGTAGTTTGGTATCGACCTGCACACCCTCCGTGCTTGCAAGAAAACCGTCTTTTTGCACAATAAGTCCGTAAGAGCCGTCAAGCTCCACATCTAAAATACCGCCGGGAAGAGGATGTCCCAAAAGCACTTCGCCATTTCCGCGCGCAGCTTCAAGTTCTTGAAAAAAGAAACTTTCCCCCGCTAAAAATTTTCTGGCGAGTCCCGAAAGTACCCCGCCCTCCATTTTACCGTTTACATCTATGTTGGAAGTCATGGTAATCATAGCATCGGATTCAGCTTTAATTCGTTCGCCGCACCGCAAGTCGCATTTTAAAACGGGAAACGCTTCGGGATATAAAATTTCGTATTCCATAAGTCACCTCATTAAATTGTATTTTACAAAGACTGTGAAAAGCCTAACCTTTTCACAGCCTTTATAATTTTAATTTGTGCCTATTTTTTCGATAAAGTACACAGTCTTATTTATGGGTCTAATCTCATTATGGTTTACATCAACAGGAGCAGCTAATTGAGTGTCGGAAGCAATCTGGAAAGCCGATCCCATTTCAGTAAATCCTTCGCTTGTACTAGCGGGTTCATAATATTCTTCCAAGGAATAAGTTGGTGGATATGCTGTTTTACCATCCGCACTCATACCGCCGCCACTTGATCTCAACCTATATTTATAGTGTCCAAACCCTGCGTATGGAATAAAATAATAGTGACCAACATAAGCAGAACTAGCTGGAGAACCTTGATGATTCGTGTTAGAAAGTCCCCAATAACCACCAGAAGTAAAACGAAATTGTTGATAGCCAATTCTACTACCAAACCAAGTTGGGGAATTTAACCAACCTAACGTATAACCCGTTGCTCCACCTAAAGCTAAGAAAAAAGCATCTGTTGAGGATCTAATCCAATAAGTAGCATCACCCTGCACATCACCGACTGTTCCTGCCGATACGTGTTCCCTTGCGAAAGTACCTCCGTTAGCACCATGATCTTGAGTGAAAGTATAACTTCCAAATCCACGAATAAATAAACCTCGCAAATCATTTGTTCCGTTTGTTCCATCGCACAAATGCCAGCCATCGGGTATATCTTCTAACTTGCCTAAATAAGCCATAATCGTGTGAATTGCCATATTGTCTACTTCAATTTTTTTCCCGTTCTCGTCCTTGAAATAAGTATGGATTCGTTTCCCATCATAATACATGGAAATCTGACCGGGAATTATGGTTTCCTCATGCTCGTCCTGTTTGTTGTTGCCGGAATAGTTTTCATTTCTGACATACGCCGACATAACCTGTGATGAAAGAGGAACATCCAAAGAAAACCTAGATAACGTATCGCCTTTTCTGTAAACGGAAACATGAGCTATTCTGGTTTTTCCGACAGTAGTAGTCTGTTCGTTG
>JAFXOC010000074.1 GCA_017529085.1 Selenomonadaceae bacterium
CGAATAATCGGGTATGACGGCGCAGTTTATCGAGCGATGCTTCTAGAAAAAGATAAAAAAGACGCAGACTTTCCTTTATATCCTGCTATAACAATGGTTTTACATTTTGACTACGAAAATCGCTGGACTGCTCCTCGCACATCGAAAGAGTGTTTTAAAAACATCCCGCCCGAACTTGACCATTATGTGAGCGATTACAAGATAAACGTCTTTGAAATAGCGTGGCTTTCCGATTAAACAATATCAAAATTTAAAAGCGATTTTCGGTATTTAGCGGATTATTACAGTCAAATGAGAAAAACGGGTAAATGGAAACCAATGCCGGGCAATGTAAAGCATTTAAAAGAACTTTTCGATTTATTTAGCGCAGTTACCGGCGATACTCGTTTTATTGAGATGTATCAGAAATCGAAGGGAGAAGTGAGTGATATGTCGTGCGTGGCTTTGGATTATTTGGCTGAAGAATATAAAAATAAATGGAAAGCGGATTTGACAGAAAAGATAGGGAATAAAATGCGTAACGATGGAATTAACGAAGGTAGAGATTTAGAGCGTTTAAATTCGATTCGTAATTTAATGGCGAACATAAAATGGACAGCAAATCAAGCAATGGATGCGCTTTCTATTCCTCAAGAAGAACGTAAGCGTTATGCGGATAAAATTTAAAAAATGCGGCTATATTTCAACTTATCTTGAAATGTAGCTGCATTTTTTATTTTATGATATTTTTGAGTAGATTATAAATGTATATCTTTTTAAAGCCATACCATATGAACGCATAATTTTAAAGTATTTTGTTCCTCGGTAGACATTCTTGCGTAACCGTACAGTTTGGACATCAGAAAACCTCATATATATACGAAAAAACGCATCCGCTTTGTATAGCTACCGTTACAAAACGGATGCGTTTTTGTGTTGATTTAAATGCGCATTAATCAGTATTTTCTTCAGCCGAAACGCAAAGCACTTGTAATTTCCCATTTGAATGTTTTATGACAAGATTTCTCACAGGAGACTCATCATCAGGCACTGTTACGGTTATTCTATGAGTCTTATTGTTAATCTCATATATCAAATTGTTAAACATAGTAGCAGGTAAAATAAGCGGGGTAATAAAGGGAAAATCCTCATGCAAGATAATATTCATATAGGGATAAGTAAGACCGCCCATGGTAAAAATTGGCAAGCGATACAATTTACCCGCAGTCATCCCGCCAAAACCTCCAAAAGGTGCAAAGTCTGAAATTTTTTCACCACCGATTTGCTTAAGCTTGTCTTCACCTGCGCACCATACCGGAAAAACAGAACCCGTATCAAAGAGTGCGTCCAGATTATAAAAATCCGGTAAGTGAATGACAGGACGCTGCAATTCTTCATCTAAACGTAAGGTGAATTGTTTCATCTAGTATTCACTCCCCATGCGCTAAATATAAAAGGCACATTATCCGGAGTTGTATAACGACAATAAAAATGCTCGGGATCATTCATTTGCATACCGATAAGTTCATTGCCGGATTTATCAGTATATTTCACTACCGCCGATTTAAGTTGACCATCCACCCATTCCATATCAGTCATGCCTACCCATTGATCCGGGTATGCAGTTTGTATTTCTTTCCATGTCATTCTCTTTTTCACAATTTTTCACTCCATTCTTTGTAAAAAACGCATCCGTTTTGTATAACTGCCATTACAAAAAGGATGCGTTTTTTATTTTATAGTGAACGCAAAAAAGATTTTTACTTGAATTTGCTTCCCCGCCCTTCGGACGGGGAAGCAAATCACAAAATTTAATGGCGTTTACTATAAATTTTAAATTTCAGATATACTTCTCATTAAATTCGCCATTTCAATGGCGGAAGCGGCGCTGTCCGCTCCCTTATTGCCGGCTTTGGTGCCTGCGCGTTCAATCGCTTGCTCGATGTTTTCGGTTGTCACAACTCCGAAAATCGTAGGCACTTCCGTTGTCATACTCACCTGCGCCACGCCTTTTGACACTTCGGCGCAAACATAATCGTAGTGACTTGTTGCGCCGCGAATTACCGCGCCTAAGCAAATTACTGCGTCGTATTTCTTCGTGGCGGCGAGTTTTTTTGCCGTTAGCGGTATCTCAAAGGCTCCCGGCACCCACGCTACGGTTATATCGTCTTCCGCTACCTCGTGGCGATTAAGCGTATCAAGCGCGCCGCCCAATAGTTTGTTGGTGATAAATTCGTTAAAACGGGAAACCACTATTGCAAATTTTAACCCTTTGCCCGTCAAAAATCCTTCCAATGTCTTTGCCATTTACTCGTCCTCCAATATATGCCCCATTTTTGTGCGTTTTACGTTCAAATACTTTCTGTCAAATTTATTCGCCTTTATAATTATAGGCACTCTTTCCGTTATCTTTAAGCCGTAACCTTCAAGCCCCGCACGTTTAGCGGGGTTATTAGTCATAAGCCGAATGCTTGTAAGCCCCAACTTCGACAAAATCTGCGCTCCGATGCCGTAATCCCTTAAATCCGGCGCAAAACCCAACAGTACGTTTGCCTCAACCGTATCTTTTCCGTCGTCTTGAAGCGCATAAGCCCTCATTTTATTGGCAAGCCCTATTCCGCGACCTTCCTGACGCATATAAAGCACAACGCCGCAGCCCGCTTTTTCGATAATTTCAAGCGCCTTTTGTAGCTGTTCGCCGCAATCGCAACGAAGCGAACCCAACGCATCGCCCGTCAAACATTCGGAATGAACTCTTACAAGCACGTTTTCCTTGCCAGCAATCTCGCCCTTTTGAATAGCGAGATGACATTTGCCGTCCAACAAACTTTCAAACGCCTTAATGCGAAAACGACCGAATTTACTCGGAAAATCCACGTCCGCGACCTGTTTTACAAAAGTTTCCGTTCTCTTTCTATACTCAATCAAAGATTGCACGGTAATAATATGCAAATTATGTTTTGCGGCGAACTCTCTAAGTTTAGGCGTTCGC
>JAFXOC010000075.1 GCA_017529085.1 Selenomonadaceae bacterium
ATGGCAGAGAACGCCGACCCTGCAACCGTTGAAAAGAGCAAACGCGAACTCGGGCAAATGGAGGCGATACTCGGCAACGACAAAACCATAGATTCTCTCGTTTCGGATATTCTTAATCATTATGAAAATTACAGAGCCGACCTTTTGACGGGCAAAGCGATGATTGTTGCGTATTCTCGCGCTATCGCCATGAAGATATATAATCGTATTTTAGAACTTCGTCCAAGTTGGACGGAGAAAGTCGCCGTCGTAATGACCGAAAGCAACAAAGACCCGGAGGAATGGAGAAAAATTATCGGCAATAAACATCATCGCGACGAACTCGCCGCAATTTTTAAAGATAACGACAGTCCGCTTAAAATCGCCATAGTTGTGGATATGTGGCTGACGGGTTTTGACGTGCCTTCTATGGCTACGATGTATGTTTATAAGCCGATGAGCGGTCATAATCTTATGCAAGCCATAGCGAGAGTAAATCGCGTATGGAGAGATAAAGTCGGCGGACTTGTCGTCGATTATGTGGGCATAGCGTCCGCGCTAAAACAGGCTATGAACGATTATACCGTTCGCGACAGGAAAAATTACGGTGATACGGATATTGCAAAAATAGCCTATCCAAAATTTCTTGAGAAACTTGACCTTTGCCGAGATATATTCCACGGTTATGATTACGCAAAATTCAAAGACGGCTCGGATTTAGAACGGGCAAAAGCCATTACGGGCGCGGTAAACTTTATCGTTGACCCTAAAGCAGACAAGAAAAAGGAAATATTCATCAAAGAAGCGTTGCTTTTGCATCAGGCGTTGTCCCTTTGCTCATCTATCGCAAAAGAAGACGAGAGGTTTGAGGCGGCTTTTTTTGAAGCGGTGCGCGTATTGGTTTTACGACTGACTCATCAAGGCGCGGGAAAAAAAATTTCGCTGCCGGAAATGAACAAGCGGATAAACGAACTCTTGAAACAAAGCATAAAAAGCGATGGAGTAATCAATTTATTTTCCGATGTGGAGCGTGAATTTTCCATATTTGACCCCAAATTTTTGGAAGAAATATCCAAAATGAAGGAGAAAAATCTTGCCGTAGAGCTTTTGAAAAGGTTAATCGCGGAACAGGTGCAGATATATCGTCGTACAAACGTAGTAAAGTCCGAAAAATTCAGCGAGATAATTCAAAAGGCGATGAACGCCTATTTAAACGGTATGCTTACCAATGAGGAAGTTATCGAAGAACTTTTGAATTTAGCGAAGCAAATAGAAGCCGCGCACAGTGAAGGCGAAAAACTCGGACTTACCGCGGAGGAGCTTGCGTTTTACGACGCATTGACGAAACCGCAGGCTATCAAGGATTTCTATGAAAACGAAGAACTTATCGCCATCACAAAAGAATTGGCGGACACTTTACGCAAAAACCGCACGATTGACTGGCAACAACGGTCAAGCGCAAGGGCGAAAATGCGTATGCTGATAAAGAAACTGCTAAAAAAGCATAAATACCCGCCCGAAGGAATGGAGGACGCTGTTCAAACAGTCATGACACAATGCGAACTTTAGACGGATAATCAGTATATGACGGATAAATAAATAATTCAATTACGCTCAAAAGAAAAAAAGCAACCTCGAAATGTAAATTCGCAAAGATACACAGTTTATGTCGTTTTTTGATGAGAATACGGGAATGTATTTTCGCAGCGGCATCATCAAAAACGGCAAGGATACGGGAGAATATCCTTGCCGTTTTTACTCGAACTTCTGGATGTTTGACCACTACCTTTATGATGAAGAAAAAATGCTGAATTACGGCATTTTAATGGTAGTGGTCAATATTTTTATTCCATATCCTTTTCATCTCTGTTCCTAACCGCAAATTTTAACGGCGCGCCTTCAAAGCCGAAGGTTTCTCTTAATCGGTTCTCTATAAAGCGCAGATACGAAAAGTGCATCAGTTTTTCATCGTTCACGAAGATAACAAATCTTGGCGGCGCTATTGCTACTTGAGTCATAAAGAGAATTTTAAGCTGCTTTCCCTTATGCGAAGGCGGCGGGTTTACGGATACGGCGTCCCTTATAAGCTCGTTTAACACGCTTGTCTGTATCCTCATTGATTGCTGATCGGCAACGTATTTTACAAGCTCCGTTACCCTGTTTACCCTCTGCCCGGTCAATGCCGAAGCGTAAAGTATCGGGGCGTACTGCAAAAATCCAAGTTCTTCCCGTATATCTTCCGTAAACCGCAATGTCGATTTATCGTGCTTATTGGGATAAATATCCCATTTGTTTACGACAATGACAACGCCTTTCCCCGAATCGTGAGCGTACCCCGCTATCTTTTTATCCTGCTCGGTCACGCCTTCAGTCGCGTCTATCATCATCAACACAACGTCAGCCCTATCAACGGCGCGCAGCGACCTTATCACGCTGTAACGTTCAACGGCGTCTTCAATCTTGCCGCGCTTCCTCATACCCGCCGTATCTATCAGCGTGTAGTTGATAGCGTCCACGGTAAAATGCGTATCAATAGCGTCCCTTGTCGTGCCGGGAACATCGCTTACGATAACCCTATCTTCGCCCAAAATCTTATTCACTATGGAAGATTTGCCGACGTTCGGTCTGCCTATGACAGCTATAGCGATTTCATCCTTTTCCCCGTCGTCTTCCGTACTTTTTGGAAACGACTCCACAACTTTATCCAGCAAATCCCCCAAATTCAACATATTCGCCGCCGAAATTCCTATAGGATCGCCAAGTCCCAAAGCGTAAAACTCGTAAATATCAGCCTCTCTCTCCTTGCTGTCAACCTTATTGACAGCAAGCACCACAGGCTTTTTTGCGGTTCTTAAAATTCTCGCCACCTCGTTATCCGCGTCCGTCAGCCCCGTTCTGCCGTCTGTCACAAACACGACGACATCGGCTTCCTCAACGGCTATCTCCGCCTGCTTCCTCATTGAAAACAAGATCTCGTTGCTCTCGTCAAACTCTATCCCGCCGGTATCTATCATGGTGAATTCGTAGTTGAGCCACGTCGCGTCCATATATATCCTATCCCTCGTCACGCCCGGCATATCGTCCACAATAGACACCCGTTTTTGTCCTATCTTATTAAACAAAGTGGA
>JAFXOC010000076.1 GCA_017529085.1 Selenomonadaceae bacterium
ATAAGCATAAAGATTATGCCTCTCCTCGTGTTTGTCCAAAACGGTATCCGATTCATTATTCGCAACCAAATCGCCCGCTAGGGACATATCCTTTGAGTTTACGATTTTTTTTCCTTGACGGTACATTCTTAAACGAATGTTACCCGCTTCCATATAGCGAATTTTTTCGTAATCGGAGATTATAACAAGAACCGAAGCCTTTAAACGTTCGGGATTTTTAGAGCCCTTTAAAAGTTCGTTGTTTACTTCCTCCAAATAACGAACCAATGAACCGCGACTCATGGTAGGATTATCTTGGAAGCGCATCAAAAAACTTTCGACGGCCATCTGAGCAGCGGGAGTTTCGTTAAAATCGGTTATTCCCGTGGCGAGGCAGTAACAAGCGTAATCATCAAGCTCTATATAGGCAAAATAATCATTGTTGGCAAGCTCTCCGCCGGCTTCCGACACAAACGCCGTTTTAAATTCGCTGTTCGATTTCTTCACATCGGTCAACCTCAGTTCATATATAGAATAACGCTAGCGTTATCTTTATCCGTCGCATCGCTCTTCTCTACGGCTACCGTTATCCTTTCCGCAATATCCGTAGGCGAACCGCCTTTTTTTACGGCTTCTTCAATTTCGCGCCATTTTAAAGCGTGGAAAACACCATCCGTCATCAAAACGGCAATATCGCCCTTTTCCAATGTCAACGGTTTACTGAAAAATTCTATATCGTGGAAACCGTCTTGCCCCAAGGTATTAAAGGCTCGCTCTTCCTTTAACAGAGAAATAGCCGTCTCTCTTTGTATACGACCCGCTTTAAAAGCGCGACGGGCAAGCATATCTACGGTTTGACCCTCAGATACCGGCACCAAATTTCCGCTGCGATAAACCGAAATCTGTATACTACCCACAAGAGCGTAATACATAGTGTTCCTATGGATTAACACCGCTCCGGCGGACGCTCCCGCGCATTCTTGCAAAACGTTAAGAATTTTTTGGTTGGCAAGGCGAAAGGCTCTTTGAAAATAATATTGAGGTTTATCAAAAAATTGATAATCGGCATATAAATCCAAAAAAGTTTCAACCGCAAGCTTCGCGGCAATTTTTGAATCGTTACCTCTGCCTTTACCGTCCGCTATAACTAGGACAGCGCCGTAATCGCCAAGCGCGCTTCCCAAAAAATCAGCCTGTATGGCTCTTTCACCTATTGCCGCCGCGCTGCCTATCGGATTTGAACTGCTCATTAGGCCGTTTAAATGCGAACGTTTATAAAGCAGAAAAACAATCAAAACCGCAACTATGAGAAGTATTGCCTCATACATTCTTATCGCCCCGTAAGATTCGCTTCAAGCGATGTTTCTTTTGAATCGCTCTTTGGACTGTCTTCCCAGCGAAAATGCTCGCCACAAAATGGAATAAACAAGAATTTGCTGTCCCCTAACTCTATGACATCGTAAACGCTAAGCACGACAGGCACATAGACGGCGTTATCGTTGTGATACACAATGCCGTTACTGTCGCCCGGCAACAATACGGTTTCATGTTTTTTTGGATCATAAACCAAAATCGCATGGTTGCGTCTGTTTATCTTGTTGTCGCCCAAAATCTGAATGTCCATATCATCGGCGCGACCTACGAAGTTTTTACCTTCGTGAATTTTATAATCCTTGCCCTGTCTTGGTCCTTCAATGCACACAATCCAACCGCAAACAGGCTGAATCTTACTCATAACGAGAGATTCCACGTCAACTTCCGGAACTTGCACTTCTTGACGTTCCTTTGTGTTTGTCTCTATATTGCAATACGGACAAACCGTCCCATAGCGGCGGGAACTGAAAAGATGCCCGTTTTGGCAACGCACTAAACCATTCATAAATCCTTCCCCTCTCGTCAACAAATTCTAAGACGACTCATGCCTATTAAGATTATATCTCCGTATTCCAACTTACACGGCTCTCCCGGACTTATGCGATATTTTCTTCCGTCTTTCTTTTTTTGCACAGAGAGTCCGTTTTTGCTGTTCAAATCCTCAACATACCAATCTCCTTGAGCGTAATTTAACACAGCCGTATGAACATCTATCAAAGTGGAATAATCGGTATCCGCCAAATTTATATCTACTTGATTTTCACCGTACTCCTTACCTATTACAAGTCCTGTTCTATTATACAAATCAAAAGCTCTTATAACGGTATTTTCTTCGCTTAATAGTTCAAGCCTGGTAATTCGTCCCAAATATTTCCCGGAAAAATTATCGTATTCGTCGTAACGTTCTCGTCCTTTAAAATCAAAAAACAAAGTTAAAACCGCCCAAAGGAATATGCAAGAACCCACAAGTCCAAAGATAAATTTAAGCAAAAGGCTCACATCGCTATAAGCTGCGATAACGGCAAAGACCACTCCTAAAACGCCTATCACAACAGTAAATATTTGTTTTTTCCCCATAAAATCCGCCTCACTTCTTAAATCCCATAAACGCTTCAAACATCTCGGTGGTGTCAAGGGGATTTTTCTTTCTCTCCTTTGGCACAAAAGAATTCAATTTCGTCTCGTCCGTAACCTCTTTGTTCTTAGGATTAAACCCGAAAAAATTTGCAAAACTTTCGTTCAAACGTTCAAAATTCATTTCAGGCGTTACGGCATCGCGTTTCTCTTTTGGTTTTGGTATCCTTACTCCCGTCGCGGATTGTTTTGGTTGTTCCGCTTTTTTCCCGTCGCCTGCAAGTTCCGCATCGTAAACAGCCCTGGAATTTTCGTTTGAAAGTATCTTATACGCTTCGCCTACAGC
>JAFXOC010000077.1 GCA_017529085.1 Selenomonadaceae bacterium
CGGAAGCAAAAAATACCACTTTGTTAATAAGCATCAATAATCACTCCTTTCGGTAACTTTATTTATCTTTATGTTGCATTAAATATGCTTGAATTTTGGATTTTTTACAATTTTATATCCCATATCACAAAAAGACTATCGCAACTTTTACGCGATAGTCTTTTTGTTTTGCAAAAAAATCTCAAAATTGTCCTGCCAGTACACCAAAAGCGTTTTGAAATGTTATATACTGAATTTGTGAGTTTTAATCTGCGCGTTTTTCTCGCTCCGATACGGCGTTCAGCATAATATCTACCATTAGCTTTCCCTCATCGCTTAAATTCAGATATTTTCGTATCTGATTATGTTCGTGAGAAGAAATGCTTTCTATTTCGTTCTCAAAGGAAGTTTCGTCTTTGCCCAATATGTAATCCACCGTAACGCCAAACAGCGCGGAGAGTTCCTCAAGTTTTCTTATCGGGCGAGATACCCCACATTCGTATTTGTTGTATGCAGCTCTGGTAACGCCGATAATTTTTGCAACATCGTTTTGAGACAACTTCTTTTTCTCACGCAAATTCCTAAGACGCAAAGCAGTGATATTCATAGCTATCTACCCCTTGCGTCTATTATATGTGAGAATTTTTATCTATGAAAGATGTAATGTTTATTCGCTTTTTATTGACTGTATATTTAAAATCGCTTATAATGTAAAAAAATTCTGTTAATTATGGGGAGGGATTTTGATGAAAATAAAATTCAAAGAATTTAAGGAGAAGCGGGATTTAAGTCAGGAGGAAGTGGCGAAGATTTTGGGAGTCAATCGCACGGCGGTAGCAAAATGGGAAACCGGCGCAAACAGTCCAAGAACCGATAGATTGGTGGAGCTTGCAAAACTTTTTCGATGTACGGTGGACGAGTTGTTGGGTGTTAAGTCGAAATGAGGTGAAATAAAATGGGAGCATTGGCTGTTATGATAGTAAAAGGCGTGGCTTATGTGCTTTTTACTGTCTTATTCGAGCTGGCTCCTGCGCTTGTTATTCTTTTGATAGTGTATTTAGCCTTTAAGGGAGGCAGTTGTGGCATCGGTTGTTTGGCGGTAATTATTTTAATACTTGTTTTAATTTTTAATTAGGGAGGTAATTTTTCATGGCATCAACTCAAAGAATCGAGTATATGTGTTCGCATTGCGGGAAAATGGAAACGCGCTATGCAATTCAAGGGCGTCCCAACCCCGGGAAGTGTCCGCGCAAGGAGGGCAACAAGCCTCATTCTTGGGTGGTTAATAGGAAGTTTGAGAAGTAAGCGCTTGGGGAGGTAGTTTTATGGAAAAAGCAAATCGCCGATTTGCTTAGCGATGATTTTGTGCGGGAGATTGAATGAAAAGTAAGGAAACGGATTTTTTGTCGATTGTTTGTAAGCCTTATTCTGCAATCGTCTCAAAAAGAGAATACAAAAAAATCAAGAAGATGTTAAAAAAGTCTTCGGAAACGGAATTGGTCGATTATATTTTACATATACATCGAATGGTATCGTTTATAAATACCGCTCCATATAAAATCTTGATTACGGCTACTATGAGCGCGGGAAAATCCAGTTTGGTCAATGCGCTTATCGGAAAAGAGGTCAGCGAGGTTAAAAATCTGTCCTGTACGGCAAAAATTCATTCGATAATAAGCAAGTGTTTTGATGATAATTTTAGTTGTAAAAGCGATGAATATTTGTCCGATACCGAGAGTTTATCCGAAATATCGCCTTACGAATCGGAAAGCGTCGCCACGGCGACATATTTTCACGGTTCCTTGGGCGGGACGCGAATAATCATCAAAGATACGCCCGGGATAAATTCTGATATGGACAGGGAACATAAAAACATCACCGAAGAGGAGGTGAAAAACGGTGATTACGATTTAATTATTTATGTGATGAATGTTACTCAATTTGCTATTGATGACGATAGCGCATATCTGGAACTCATAAAGGAGGCGATAGCGAATAAAAATATTCTGTTCGTTTTAAATAAGGTAGATTGCTTAAATCCCGAACGAGAAAATCTTTACGATTTTATTAAAAAAGCGCAGAGTTATCTTGAGAAACGGGGCTTTTTAAATCCGATTATCTGCCCGCTATCCGCTAAGGTAGGAATTTCGTCAAAATGCGTACCGCGCGGAGACATTGATTACATTGATTATTTAGCCATGACGC
>JAFXOC010000078.1 GCA_017529085.1 Selenomonadaceae bacterium
ACTGTATAAAGACAATCTTAAAGAGCGACACCGGATCAATACCGGGATGCCCACCTTCATAATCTGAATACATATCTTTTACTTCATCGTAAATAAAATTAAAATCAATAGCTCTGTCTATCTCTCTCAAAATATGGTCTTTAGGCACTAAATCTTCTAAACATACAAATTGTATTTGGTTTTGATTTTCCCTGCTTTGTTTACGATACATAAAAATCCCTCCAAATGTATTTTATCACATTTGAAGGGATTTTTGAAGTAATTTGTCTACAGTCTGAAACCTCGCCTAAACAGGCGAGGTTTCGCCGTTTTGAAATTTTCCCCTTAAACCTTGCTTTTTTGTGGTGAAATTTATATAATATTAAAAAGGAGAAAACTCATGGAAGAAAAATATAACGGTTCTGACGATGAATTGGTTTTAAATGCCACAGATATTGACATCGAGCAATCCAAGCGGTGTTTAGAAAAGCTATTGCCTACGGCAAGGTTGATAGACGATTATTATTTTTCACTTTATGCTCAATGCTATCCAGAAGATTTTTCTATGATTGTCAGCACTTTTTTGGATAAAGAGATTGATATTGATATATCGACAGTTAAATATCAAAGGTCGCTAAATTTGCCGGATAATGGTAAGGATGTTCGTTTTGATGTTGCCGCAAATACCAAAGACGGCGGTCAAGTGGTTTTAGAAGTCGAAAGTAAGAAAAAATTCAAAGAACTTCGTTTACGGTATTATATGAGTCGCATGGACAGCGATTTGTTGTCAAAAGGTGAAAAATATAATCAACTTAAAGATTCTTATGTTATCGTTGTATCTCCGGTAGATATGCGAAAACTGAACCAGTCCCGTTATTTTGTTAGGAGTTGCTATGTTGAATCTCCTACTACAATAGGCGAGAACCCCGCCATTGTGGATAACGGTCAGATTGCCGTGTATATAAACGCTTCATATAAGAACGAGAAGGATTGTTCAAAATTGGCGGATTTAATTCACGATTTTACTTGTGAAAATCCCGAAGAAATAAAAACGGAAGTTATTAAAAAACATTCCAAAGATTTAAAGTCAAAAGGAAAGGAGCGGGATCGTATGATGGAGTTAGCTGAAAATACGGTGTTGAGATTACCGCTTTACAATGGGCGTTTACTCACCGAGGCGGAGAAAAAAGAAGCCATAGACGAAGGTATTGAGCAGGGCATTGAGCAGGGAGTAGAGCAAAAAAATTCGCAGATAAAATCTACGATGTATAACTACATCAAAAATCAAGAATTTTATCCTGCATACATTGTAAAAAGGTTAGATACCGATATTCCCGAATCGGATTTTGATGTTTCGTTTATGTCGGATGTCGTAAGCGTACACGGCGCTAATGCTAAAATGATAAATGAAGCCGTTTTAGCCGTGACAAAATTCAAAGGCGAATCAACAGAGTTTTCGGTTAAACTTTTGAACGATACCTTAAAGTCAGAACAATATAGAGAAGCGTTTGAGAATGAGCAAAACAAAGCGC
>JAFXOC010000012.1 GCA_017529085.1 Selenomonadaceae bacterium
ATCATATATTTCCAATTTGTCTTCATCAGTAGGCATAAAACGAATATTCGATTCCATACGCTTAAGCACATCTCTGGCGACTGAAATTACATAATTTGCCTCTTTCTCATTAAGAGCGTTCCCCATTAGTTTTCCATTCTTTAGTCTTTTGGTGTACATAGCTATTCCAGCTTGGAAATCATCGGTTGTAACTTCTCTTCTCCCTATTATTATAGGTTCAGGCTGAGGAATTGGCTGAGGAATTGGAAGGGGCTTAATATTATCATCTGTTATAGTTTTTTTAATTTCAATTTCTGTGTATTTCTTCTCTTCTCGTCCTATAGCTGTATCCATCAGTCTAGTCAAATCAAATACACCGATTTTACCGTCTCCATCGAAATCCATACGTTTAATCATTTCGGAATCGGTAATTTTTTCGATGCCGACAATATGATTCTTTATAGCCATAACATCATCGGTATCAAGTAAACCGTCATCGTTAAAATCGCCTACTAAAACTTTTTTTGTTTCACTATTTTTAGATGCGCTACTCCCCAAAACAGTGCGAGAAGCCGCATTAAAAGCTCCCGACATACGGGAAAGGTTGCCGAGCATTTCCTCTGCGGAGGTTTCTTTTATCGGAGTCGGTTGAGTGGATTTTGCGGACGCTTGATCCTGATTTTTCTTGCCCAAATTTCTCTGATCTTGAAATTGCTCCAATAAATCCTTGTAGGAAAAACCATTTTCATCGGTCGCAGTCTCAGTATAAGACGAGTTATTGGAAGAGCCGTATAACGCTGAATTTTTACGCGCGCCTTGCGTTCCCTGAGTTAATTGAAATAACTCCATAACTATCTTCCTTTCCCATTATGTCTAATATTTACCTTATGAGATTATTGAGTTGTTCCAACATATCGTCACTTGCGGTTATCAATTTGGAGTTGGACGCAAAACCGCGATGCGAGGTAATCATATCGGAAAATTCGCTCGCTACGTCCACATTTGACATTTCTAAAGCTCCCGGCGTAATTGACACGCTTAAATCCGTAGCCGTGCCGACTACTGGAATTCCAGAATCATTGGAAACTTGAAAAAATCCGTTTTTGACTTGAGTTAATCCTGAAGGATTTGAAAATTGGGCGATTGACACCTGCCCTTCCGGTCTCTTTTCACCATTCGTATAAATTGCAGTAATAACGCCGGAACTGTCAATAGTAACCTTAGTGCATACGCCTGCCGTATATCCGTCCGTGTCAGCCGTAACCGTACTTGGCATAGCCGCCAATGTCAATTTTTCTACGTCTAGCATTGTGGTCTGCGGCGCAGCTCCATTGTCATAGGTAACATTCAAAACTCCCGTACTCGTACCCGGGGCAATTTTTCCATTAGGCGCGAACTTAATTTTCACATCGTTCAATGAAAGAGTTAGGGTTGTTCCGTTCGCTTCGGTAATTTTTGTTGTACCAAGCACCATCTTCCATTCATCGCTGTTTGGCAATTTTTCAAAATATATAGGAATTTCATGCGCTCCGCCTAAACTGTCGTAAATTGTAACCGTAGTCACAACGGGTTTACCTTGACCGATAGCGTAACTATTGCCTTCGGTCGTTACCTTTTCAAAAGTATTGTCCGAATAATTTATATCCAAACTCTCTATATTCGCCGTGTATGTCGAACCTGCGGTATAAGTAGTGGTATCGTCTTTTGATACGACAATATCACCCATATCGGTATCTAATGTGATGCTTTTTACTTGAACTGGGGAAGTAGGTGTAATTTTATCAGTAGTGGATAGAGTTTCTAGATATCCGTTAGCGTCTTGCATTACTACAGAAACATTGGTATG
>JAFXOC010000079.1 GCA_017529085.1 Selenomonadaceae bacterium
AAAATATTTATTGCGTTTACTGTAAAACATATATTTTATGAGGAGGCAGATTTATGAATCGCAGCGATTTTTTAAAAACTATGGCAGGCGGCGCATTAGGGCTTGCGCTTTTTTCCGGTGATAATGATAATACGGTTCACGCAGCGACCGGTAACTTAAAAATTGATTGCTTCGGCGACTCCACCACATGGGGCGCGGATGGTATCGGCAAAGGCGACGGCAACGCCATTAGTTGGGTCACCCATTTAAAAAAGTTGATTGGTGTAAGCGATATAGCAAACGTTGGAAAAAAAGGCTCCCGTTTCGCCGTTACAAGCGATAGAAAGGACAGCTTTGTGGAGCGTGTGGGCAAGGTTCGCGCGGACAGCAACGTGGTCATTGTCATGGGCGGCGTCAATGATTTTAACAACGGCGTACCGCTTGGCTCGCTTCACGACGGTAGCAAGAACACATTTTACGGCGCGGTTGAATTTGTGCTTACCACTCTTATCGCGCAAAATCCGGCAAGAGATATCGTGTTTATGACGCCTATGAAGTCTAAATTCGTTCACGCAACAAAAAAATATCCAAATTCGTGGGAGAAAAATTCTCAAAACCTTTCCGCAAACGATTACGTAAACGCCATGAAAGAAGTTTGCGGCGCTTACAGCGTTCCTGTTATAGATATGTTCAACGAAAGCGGCATATCTCCGTTCGCCGAAGCGCAACAAAAGAAATATATGCCGGACGCTCTTCACTACAACGAAGAAGGTTATAAACGTCTTGCAAAACGTATAGCGGCAGGTCTTCGCGCTGTCGTTTACGATATTAAGTAAGGAATGGTTTATTTGGGACAAATTGGTAAAATTATTTTTCATTATGTGTTTAACTATTATTTCAGCTTGCGGCGCAGCTTTTGCAAAAGAAGCGTCGCCGGATTGGGTGACGAAACTTCCCGCCGCAAAAAAGGCGGATCAACTGTTTGTAGTAGCCGGAGTGGGGCAAACCACCGCTTGGATATCCATGCACGAAAAAGATGCGAACGGAATTTGGCAACAGACTATGACCACTCCCGGGTTTATCGGTAAAAACGGGGTGGGCAAAGTTCGCGAAGGGGATAATAAAACTCCCGTCGGCACATTTAGATTTGACGCGGCTTTAGGAATTGCGCCGAATCCCGGGTGCGCCATTCCATACACGCAGGTTGACGAAAATTATTATTGGTCGGGCGATGGGCGTCCGGGTATGATGTACAATCAACTTGTCGATATCCGCGAAATGCCGAATTTGAACAAAGATAGCAGCGAACATTTAGTGGATTATAACCCTCATTACATTTATGTTTTAAATATGGGTTACAATAAAGAATGTGTCCCCGGGAAAGGCTCTGCGCTTTTTCTTCACTGCATGGACCCGCGGAAACCTTATACAGGAGGTTGCGTCGCTATCCCCGAACCTAAGATGAAATTTGTCATGCAAACAGTGAAACCAAACTGCGTGGTAATAATAGACGATTTGCGAAAATTCTCACCTGAGACGGCAAAAACTTGGGGTATTTAAATGATTTTAATTCGTATGATAAGCAAAAATTTTTTCATAGGCGTTACGGTTTTGTTCGTAATTCTTGCCTGTTCATGGTGCAGCGCGGCTCACGCAATCATAGACAAGCCTATTTTGTGGAATGCCGAACGCGAAAGACTTATAAGGGAATATGCGACGCTTCACTATGGCAAAAGTGAAACTACGATTATTCCTCAAGCCGTGGTGGTGCATTGGACAGCTTCAGGCTCGTTTAGTTCCGTGTACAATCATTTTTTTAAGGTGGCTATGAGCGATGGGACGTTGAACGTAGCGTCGCACTTCGTGGTAGACAGAGATGGAACTGTTTATCGGCTTACGTCTGAAACCGCTCTTAACCGACACATTATCGGTTACAATCACATAGCCATCGGCATTGAAAACGTAGGCGGCGTTAGCGGCAAGGAGGATTTGACAGCGGCTCAATTACAGTCAAATATCGCTCTTATTCGTTACTTAAAGGAAAAACATCCCACAATCCGCTATTGTTTCGGGCATTATCAGCAAGTTAAGGCAAGAGAAACAGGATTGTACGTTGAAAAGGTACCGGATTATTTTTCAAAAAAAATTGATCCCGGGAAAAAATTTATGAACGGTTTAAGACAAGCGCTTGAAAGCGATGGATTAGTTTTCTTCAACGATTGAAGGGCATCTCTAAACACTTATTTTTGATGGCTCCCCGCCCCTTCGGGGCGGGGAGCCATCAGAGAAATTATACGGTTTTTAGAGATTGCCTGAAAAATAGGAGGGGTTTAAATGAGTGAAATAGTAATCGAAAGTCCGG
Organism: Selenomonadaceae bacterium; assembly: GCA_017529085.1. GTDB lineage: Bacteria > Bacillota > Negativicutes > Selenomonadales > Selenomonadaceae > RGIG9201. Next base: position 2,342 of record JAFXOC010000079.1, read on the forward strand.
TGGAAGGCGAGCTTATTCCACTTTCCGAGGTCAACGACCCCGCTTTTGCGGAAGGAATTTTAGGTAAGGGAGCGGCAATCAAACATCCTAAAGGAAGAGTGGTAGCGCCTTTTGACGGCGAACTGGCGGTTTTTTTTGATACAAAACACGCGCTGGTCATAAAAAGCAAAGAGGGACTAGAACTTCTCATTCACGTCGGCATTGATACGGTTAAGTTAAAAGGCGAGCATTTTAAAGCTTATAAGGAGCAAGGCGAGGAAGTCAAAAAAGGCGAGCTTTTATTGGAATTTGATGAAGAAGCCATAGCAGAAAAATATGACACCGTAACCACTCTTGTAATTACAAATCACGAGGATTTCGAGAATATTAAAATAGTGGCTAAAGACGCATCCGTAAAGGTTAAAGGCGGAGAAAACGTCGGCGTTATCGAAAAGATTTCAAAAAGTATAGAAAAACTTTTAAATTAAAAAGGAGCGATGCGCATGGGATTTCTTTCCCGATTTTTACCGAAACCAAAACAGGTTCCCATAAAAAACAATATGCCCAAAGAGAAAAAGCACATAAAAGCTTCTTTTCTTATACATTGTCATAAACATCACGATACCTCAGGTGATAAGCTTTGCCCCAAATGCACCGCGCTGCTTGCGGTCGTTATGGTCAAGATGAACAAATGTCCCTACGGCGTAACCAAACCTATATGTGATTCATGCGACAGGTCTTGTTTTGGCGCGGCGCAAACCAAAGAATTTTTAAATATTATGAAGAGCGCGAGCGGCAAAATGATGTTCAGGCACCCGATGATGGCGTTTAAACATAAACTTGCAAGCCTTGGCGCAACTTACGCGAAACAAAAAGCCGCAAACAAAAAGTGAAATAGGGCTGTGAAAAGACGGCAATTTGGTTTTTTCACAGCCTTATTCTGTTTTTTTATAAAAATCATAAAGGAGAGTGTCATGGAAGGTTTACATAATTTTATAAACGACATCAACGGTTTTATCTGGACTTACATCATAATTTGGGCGCTTATCGGGCTTGGCGTTTTCTTTACCCTCAGGACAAAATTGGTGCAGCTTAAAATGCTTCCGGAAATGCTCAGACTTACGACGGAAAAAAGCGGCAGAACGTCCAACGGCAAAGAAGTAAGCGGGTTTCAGGCACTTTGTGTCAGTACGGCTTCAAGGGTTGGAGTGGGAAATATAGCGGGCGTCGCCATCGCAATTGTGACCGGCGGTCCGGGCGCTGTCTTTTGGATGTGGCTTATAGCTTTTATCGGCGCGTCTACGGGTTTTGTGGAAAGCACCTTGGCTCAGATTTACAAGCTTCCGAAAAGGGACGGCGGCTTTCACGGCGGCCCCGCTTATTACATCAAAAACGCTTTAAATCAGCCTAAGGTAGCTAAACTCTTTGCTATTCTTATATCCGTTACGTTCGGACTTATTTACGCTTCGGTGCAAGCCAACACCATAACGCTTTCGCTTGTAACCGCTTTTGGAATTCCAAATCACGTTGTCGCTACAGCGCTTGTGATTATGACAGCTGTGGTGATTTCGGGCGGCGTGCGTCGAATTGCGACGTTCACATCATTTCTCGTCCCCATCATGGCGGGTATTTATATTTTAGCGTCGCTTTATATTATTGTTGTCAATATAGAACGCGTTCCCGCCATGTTTGCGCTTATCGTTCACGACGCGTTTACTCCTCAAGCGGCAGTTGGCGGAGGACTTGGCTCTGTATTTATGACGGGAATACGAAGAGGTCTATTTTCCAACGAAGCGGGCGAGGGCAGCGTTCCTAATGCGGCGGCGACAGCCGGAGGCAAGCATCCCGTAAGACAAGGGCTTATCCAATCCTTCGGCGTTTATGTTGATACTTGGTTTATCTGCACGGCAACGGCTTTTACAATTCTCATTACGTCTCAATACGAAATAGGCGGCTCCATTACGGGAATTGCTCTGGCTCAACAGTCTTTCGCTACTGTATTTGGTTCTGTTGCGCCCGTTATTCTCTCCGTTATAGTTTTCCTCTTTGCATTTAGTTCCATCGTTGGCAATTACTATTACGGAGAAGTCAACATTCCCTTTTTCCAAGGCGACGAATCGGGCGAAAGTCCCAGCATAATAGCCAGAAATGCGCTTGCAATATATAGGGCATTTGTAATTTTTATGGTCGCGTTCGGATGTTTCGCGGAGCTTAGTTTTGTATGGGACGCCGCCGACCTCTTTATGGGATTTTTGGCGCTTACCAACCTTTACGCCATAGCAAGACTGGGTAAATACGCTTTTATCGCTTTAGACGATTATATAGCTCAGAAAAAGAACGGCGTAGAAGACCCCGTGTTTAATCCTTCGATTTTACCCGATACGAGAGGAATCCATGCTTGGGGAAAAGAATAAGCAAGGAAAAAAATCAGGAAGAAAAAAGCGGAGATTTTCAATTTTACGACTTTTCTCTTTGCTCTTTATAATGTTTGCCGCGGCGTTTGCATTCGGAATCGGTATAAATTTATTTTTACAACCTACAGGGCAAACGGTCGCCGATAATAAAGTTTCATCCGAAAACTCAGCTTTTTATCGCGTAAAACGGGCTATGTTTATAAAAAATGAAGTAAACGCTAAAATTTCAGGAAAAAGTTTAATTCCCCTGGAGGAAATGCCAAGGGATCTTATTCATGCCATAGTCGCAGTCGAGGATAACAGATTTTTTAGCCATCATGGTGTGGATTTCACCGCTATAGGCAGAGCAACAATAGCAAATATTGAAGCGGGCGGCATCGAAGAAGGCGCGAGCACCATAACGCAACAGTTGGTTAAAAATTTGTTCTTATCAAGCGAACAGACCTTTGACAGAAAGATTGAGGAAGTCATTCTGGCGCTTGATATGGAAGCTGTTTACGAAAAAGAGGAAATATTGGAGCTGTACTTAAACACCATATATTTTGGTTCGAATTTTTACGGTATCAACGAAGCGGCTTTAGGGTATTTCGGAAAATCTCCTAAAGAATTAAACCTTGAAGAATCGGCGATGTTGGCGGGGCTTCCCAACGCGCCCTCCGTGTATTCGCCATATGTAAATTTAGAGCTTGCCGTAAAGCGTCAACACATAGTTTTGGACGCTATGGAAAAGAACGGTTATATAATAGCTTCAACGGCAAAAAAAGCAAAAAACGCGAGTCTTCATTTTGCAAAAAAAGAAAATAAAGGGTATTGACGAGCATAAAAAGATGTGCTATTATGTTCAAGTAGTTTTCTTGTTAGAGAGAACAGTTATGCGGGTGTAGCTCAATGGTAGAGCCCCAGCCTTCCAAGCTGGTCACGTGGGTTCGATTCCCATCACCCGCTCCAAAGCCGGGGTGGCGGAACTGGCAGACGCAGGGGACTTAAAATCCCCCGATCCTAACAGATCATACCGGTTCGATTCCGGTCCTCGGCACCATTTTCCACGCGGTCGTGGCGGAATGGCAGACGCGCTAGCTTCAGGCGCTAGTGGTGTAAACCGTGGAGGTTCAAGTCCTCTCGACCGCACCAATAAAAGCGGTGGTGGCGGAATTGGCAGACGCGCTACTTTGAGGGGGTAGTGTTCACAAGACGTATGGGTTCAAGTCCCATCCACCGCACCATTTATTTGGCGCGGAAGACAGTTTAATATTAACCGCGGTGGTGGCGGAATTGGCAGACGCGCTACTTTGAGGGGGTAGTGTTCACAAGACGTATGGGTTCAAGTCCCATCCACCGCACCATTTTATTTAGAATATTTACATGAGAATAAATAAAAGCCGTGACAGTTGATGTTTGAAAAACACAGCTGTTACGGCTTTTTTTGCGGTTCCCGAATACCCCTTCGCCGCCGTGAGCGGTGGAGGGGTATTACTATTTTTACTCCTCAACTCGTTTTATATGAGCGCCTAAACCAATCAATTTTTCTACCAATCTGTCATATCCTCTGTCAATATGATGAAGAGCCGTCACCGTGGTTTCGCCGTTTGCGACGAGTCCCGCAAGCACCATGGCGGCGCCTGCTCTTAAATCCGTTGCCTTTACCCTGGCCGCCTTTAATTCGGGAATTCCGATTACCTCGGCGCGTCTGTCGTCCACCGTAATTTTTGCTCCCATGCGACGAAGTTCCTCAACGTGCATGAAACGATTTTCAAACACCGTTTCTATGATGGAACCGTTGCCTTCCGATACGGACAACATCGCCATAAACTGCGCCTGCATATCCGTCGGGAACCCGGGGTACGGCAGAGTTTTTATGTCAACAGCTTTTAACGGCTTATCCGAGCTTACTCTTATGCCGTTTACATCTTCATAAAGGACGGCGCCGGCTTCTTTCAACTTCGCTATAACCGGCTTTAAATGCTCGCTTATGGCGTTTTCGATAAATACGTCGCCTTTTGTCATCGCGGCGGCCAACATATACGTTCCCGCTTCGATTCTGTCGGGAATAATCATGTATTCCTGTCCTCGCAATTTCTCAACGCCGTTTATCTTTATAGGGTTTGTCCCGGCTCCCCTGATATTTGCGCCCATAACGTTTAAGAAATTCGCCAGATCCACAATTTCAGGCTCTTCGGCGGGGTTTTCCAAAATAGTTTGTCCCCTAGCGGTGGAGGCTGCCATTAATATGTTTTCCGTCGCCCCAACGCTCGGAAAATCCAGATAAATTCTGTTTCCCTCTAAACCATTGGGAGCCTCCACCTTTATAAATCCGTGACCTATCTCAATTTTTGCGCCTAACGCCTCAAATCCCTTTAAATGTAAATCTATGGGACGAGTCCCGATAGCGCAACCTCCCGGTAATGATATTTTTGCGTGACCGTATCTGGAGAGAAGCGGTCCCATCAACAAAAACGAAGCCCGCATCTTTCGCACCAATTCGCTTGGCGCTTCCGTTGCCGTCAAATTAGTTGCGTCTACCGTCAGCGTTTCTTTTTCCGCGTTGTATTCTGTTTTTGCCCCAATCGAACGTACTATTTCCGATATTGTCGTTACATCCTCTAAATGAGGCACTTCTTCAAGCAAACTCGGTCTGTCTTGCCCCAATAACGTCGCTGCTATAACGGGCAAAACCGCGTTTTTTGCCCCGCTTATTTTAACAGTCCCTCGAAGGGGATGCCCCCCCTCAATCAAAAGTTTCTCCATATCATCCCTCTATTATGTTTATCGAAGTTTTTACATAATTTTCTATTAAATAAGTGGTGGAAGTAGGTTTGTTTTTCGGCAAGTTTTGAAGTTTTTTTGCGCCGTATTTTTCTTCAGCCCGTTTTTGAGCTTCCAACACTTTTTTTATCATCTCTCTTTGCGCTTTTTCGGACATAACTTCTCTTGGCGCGCCGGGAGCTATTATTATATCGTTGTTCCTGCCGGCATCAGCGATTTTTTTCAGTTTATTCTTTGTGGATTCTCCGACTCCTTCTTCAGCGAGATTTACGTTCATTTCATTCACGGGTACAAGCCCGCCGCCTCGTACGTCAAGAGTAAGGTTTCCCGAAATTTGAGTAAGAGGTATAATATAGGGTACTTTTACAATCTCATCTTTGCCGCGATACGGGCGAAGGGTAACGGTGAAAATTACCTTATCCCCGGGTTTTGCCGTTCTCTTGTCGGGAACGGCGGATACAAGTTTAGCTGTGCGTCTGCCTTCCGCAACTTCGATTTTCACATCGACCCCTCGAACGAAGGAATCCTTTTCAGAGTTAAGCGAGAGAAGACTTAGGACTTCCGCAAGTTCCATAACGGAAATCTTTCCTACGTCGCTCGCGGCGTAGAACATATTCTCACGCTTAAATACCCCGCCGTCCGCCACATCCGTTTTAAGTTCAAAGTAAACTCTTGTCGTAGCCTCCGACATGGTGTCCGTAGTTCTCACCAAAGAGGCGTAAGAGAGCGACGTCGCAATAGCGGGTAATAAGTCCTCGTCGTAAGCAATACGGGATTTATACGTGTTGTTCCTACCAAGGGCGAAGTCAACGATTTGTATCTTTATGGGAAGCGATTCCGGGTATTCGCCGACTAAACCGGCGATTCCGCTACTTCTGTCTTGAGAAATCCTTCCTATAATGTTTCCAATATTGGCGAGTTTAGCACCCGGTTCCGTGTTTCCCGCAACGGGTCCCACTACGCTGGCGTTAGTCAGGAAATAATTCACATTCCCTAGATGAGTAAAGGGATGCCCAAAACCTAAAATTCGCTTGCCGTCAACATCTGTTACCGTGCCTGTCGCGCCTATCGAAAAATCGCCGTACGTAATGGCTACGCCCATTGCGCCGCCGGGTTTCAACGGCTGATTAGCACCTTTTACAAAAGTTGCGCTTCCCGGATTTTCCAAAAGGTTTACGTTTTTTCCTTTAAAGAGTTTATCCGCCAAAAAAGCTTTAGCGGCGTCGTTAAATCCGGATACATATATGTTGGATTTTTCGACTTTTTCGTCGTTGTCTTCGGCTGTTTCGTCTTTTTTATCCTTTTCTGTTTCGGCGCTATCGGTTTTAGTCGCCTCATTTTTGTTTTTATCCTTCTTAGCCTTATCTATCTTCTCTTTGTTTTTCTTTTCCTGCGCTTTCTTCTCTTTGTCCCGCCTATCGAGTTCTTTCTCTAAATCCCTTTTCTCGTCGGCTATTATCTGTTCCAACTTTTTCTGTAAATCCGTTTTTTCGTCTTCTCGTCTTTTATCAAGCGCCTTCTTTAAGTCAAACTCATCGTACTGCCTTTTATTTTTTCTGTCCGGCAACTTCCAAATTTCACGCATTCTCTCTATAGGCGTTATAAAGCAGACTTTGTTATCCATTCCCTTATATCCCGCGGACACCGCGCCTATAAGTTTACCGTTTATGTAAGTCGGGCTACCGCTCATGCCTTGAAGCACTCCGTTGGTCATGTCCATCATGCTGCCGCTTACGTTCGCCATTATAAAAGAATCTTCAACTTTACCGCTGCCGGCAATTCCCATAATGGTTACGCCAAAATCCTTAATCTCGTTCGACGAATCTACCACTGTATAAGCCGTGCCAACGTCACCCGGCTTTACGTCGGACATGGGAAGAATTTCCTGCATGGCAAATGCCGCCATAGGATGCGCCAGCATTATTAACCCCAATATTATTTTTTTTAGCAACTTTTTCACTCCACTGTTTGTCGAGGGCTTCGTCCTCAAACTTCCATCAAAGGGCGCCACCCTCCGGACTCCCGCAAGGGACTACCGCCCCTTGACCCCCGTAATAGAATTTTTATTGGTTTTCTTCTATTATACATAAAAAAAATTTTTTTTAAAGTATTTTATAAAAGTTTATGAAAATTTGCGGAAAAATTTATTCATCCTTTATTTTCTCTTACATACCTCATTCGTTCCTTACCCGTCCTTATATCCTCCAAAATCACAGGGTCAAGGGTAAGTTTGCCGTCTTTGATGCCTATGAAATCGCTTTTTAACGTATAATATCCAACGTCAATCTTAGCGTTAAAGAATCTTAAATCCCTATAACTGTTGGTAAAGTTTGCCGTCACCTTATCAAAGGGAATCCCGTCATAACTTCCCGGGCTGCCGACAAAATTTCCCCATATCGCCATATTTCTTGAGTTCTCGTTGGCGACCATATGCAGATTTGCGTCTACCTTCGTTATCAGTTTATCCTTGGGTAAGGCGGACTTAGCGGAAAGATTTTTAGCAACGCCGTGAATGTGATAATAACGGGTATCCATGTGAAAATCGCCGCTGGCGTTTAATTCTCCTTCAAATACGTCCGCATGAAGCTTCTTAAATGTGAAAAGTCCTCCTTTATATACAAAATCTCCCCGCACATTGGTAAACGGCAGATTGGGAAGAGTCAGTTTGTCCATTTTTATGACGCCGTCGCCTTCTAAGTCCGCCACGGGACCGGAAAAATACGCCTCTAAAGTCACGCTGTCCGCTTGGTTGTCCATTATCCCCAAAGACGCTATGTCTATATCTTGAAATAACGCCGATATATCCGCGATAGGCTCGTCATCCTTCCAAGTTATATCTCCTCGAAGGGATATTGCGCCGCCTCGCATATTGCCGCCAAACCTGCCCGTTGAAATTCTAAACTTCATATAAGAATTTGAATCAATCTCGGAGGTCACGTTTACCGCGCTTAGGTAATAGTGTTTCCCCTTGTAAAGAATGCTGACGGGACAATCTTCCAAATTGAACTTCATGTAAATATCCCTGTTTTCGTGGTGAAAATTTCGCCATTCCCCCGCAAACTCATCGGCTTCTTTTTTGCGACGCAGTTTGCTGAGACGCAAACGCTCTTCTTCCGTACCCGCCGCCAAAATCTCGTCAACCTTATTTTCCTTTCTATTCTCACTATCTTCTTTTTTCGTCACAAAATCCAAATTCATATTGTCGTCCATATTCAAGAACAAGCGAGCGTTTTTTAGTTCTATCTTATAAATGGTATCCGCTTCAAATTTTCCCCTCAAGATATCAAAAGGTTTAACCCCAATAACCCCTTCCGGCACGTAAAGAATTGTCTCTCCTTCAAGATTATCCCAGCGAAGACCTTTAAAAGTAGTTTTGCCGTTGATACTTCCGTAAATTTCTTCAACGGTAATTTTACCCAGAAGCATTTCCTGCTGTTCCATCGCCATATTAAAGATATAGGCGGCGCTTTTTGAAAGGACAAATAAGTCAAGAAACACAAACACGACCAGACCGACTACAATATATGCAAATTTTTTTTTCGAACAACGCAAAATTTTCATGATTTTCATAGTAAAACTCTTTCTTTAAAAAAGGTTTTATCCTTTTGATGTCGTAATATGAAAGTAAGATTTTTAATTATTATTCGACAAGAGGAAAAAAAATCCTTCAAAGGGGGCATATGTTAATGGAGAGACAAGAGGTTACGTTTATCAGTCAAAATTTACATAAAGAAATGAATATATACGTTTACGGAGGCGGAGAAGTGCCGATGATAGTCTTTCCCACTCAGTGCGCCATGCGCGACAATTGGGAAAACTTTGGCATGATAGAAACGCTTGCGCCTGATATAGAAAGCGGGCGGATACAGCTTTTTACGGTAGATTCCGTAGACGACGAAAGTTTTATGAACCTCTGGGGGGATATGGATTACCGCGCCATTCGTCAAGAAGCGTATTATGAATACGTTGTGGAAGAATTGGTTCCTTTCGTGCAAAAATATAACGGTACAGGCGTGCTTCCGATAGCCGCTGGCATAGACCTTGGGGCTACTCAAGCCGTTGTGGCTTTTTTGCGCCGACCCGAACTCTTTGGCGCGCTTTTAGCGTTAAGCGGCACATACGACGCCAAATACTACTTCGGCGGCTGGTCTAACGGCACTCTTTACGATAATTCTCCCGTGGACTTTTTGGCAAATATCTCGCCTGATCACAAATATATAGATATGTATAACGACAAACGAATCGTTCTCTGCGTAGGGCAAGGTCGTTGGGAAGACGAATCCCGCCGCACAACCTCAATTATGCGGGACATTTTCGACGCAAAAGGCATCCACGGTTGGATCGACTTTTGGGGTTACGACGTCGATCATGATTGGTACTGGTGGCAAAAACAAGCCTTGTACTTTTTGCCTTACGTCTTGGGCGACATTTAGCGCATCTCTAAAAACTCATTCTTGACAGCTCCACAATCAAAGGAAGCGGGGAGCTGTCAAAGAAATCAAGTGTTTTTTAAAGATTCCCTTTAGTCGGAAAGAAGGATTTTTTTGAGTAAAAGTAACTCTATGGATATGCTCAAGGGGTCGCTTTGGGATAAGGTATTGATATTTGCGATACCTTTGGCTTTAACGGGGGTGTTACAACAGCTTTTTAATGCGGCAGACGTTATGGTGTTGGGGCAGTTTGTGGGAAAGAACGCCATAGCGGCTGTTGGGAACAATATCTCGCTGATTGGAATATTGGTAAACTTATTTATGGGTCTGTCTCTGGGCGCAAACGTGGTAATAGCGCAAGCGATTGGGGCAAGAAGAGAGTACGACGCAAAAGTGGCGGTGCACACCTCGATAATGTTTGCAACGCTTATTGGCGCGGCGATTATGCTTGCCGCAGAATTTGCCACGGATCCAATATTGGACTTAATGAACGTGCCGCAAGAAGTAAGAAGTATGGCGGAGGTCTACTTAAGGGTGTTCCTTATAGGTTTACCCTTTATGAGCCTGTATAATTTCGCCGCAGCAATCCTAAGAAGTAAAGGCGATACAAAAACACCTCTTGTGGCTTTGGCTCTTGCCAGCGTTTTAAATATAATTTTAAATTTGGCGTTTACCATTTGGTTTAACATGGGAGTTTTAGGGGTAGCCGCCGCAACAACGCTTGCCAACGCTTTAGCCGCGGGAGTGCTGCTTATCGTTCTCAACCGTTCCGCAAGTTTTATTCATCTTAGGGTAAAATCGCTTCAAATAAACGGAGCGGCTTTGGCGGAAATTGTGCGCATAGGACTCCCCGCCGCTATTCAAGGCATGGTGTTTTCATTAGCGAACCTAATCATTCAAGCCGCCATAAATTCATTGGGCGCAGACGCAATGGCGGCATCCGCCGCAGCTTTCACCATAGAGATAAACGTTTATTGTTTTTTAGGCGCATTCGGTCAAGCCGCCACAACCTTTGTGGGGCAAAATTACGGCGCGGGAAAATTAGACCGATGCCGTCAAGTTACATGGGTATCCATCAAGCTTAACGCGGTCGTAACTACGGTATTAACCGTGTTAGTACTCGTATTCGGCAGAGAACTCCTCATTATGTTCCAAAGCGATCCTAAAGTTATAGAGCTTGGATACACTCGTTTATGTTATATCGTAGGTCCAGAAATTATCTGCATCTTTTTGGACGGATTATCAGGCGCGCTCAGAGGTTATGGCATTTCAACTCCGCCGGCCATATTGACGCTTTTAGGTGTTTGCGGTGTAAGAATAACTTGGGTATACACGTTATTTGAAGCGCATCCCACTTACGATGTGTTGATGGCGACGTATCCCGCAAGTTGGATTATTACGGCGGTTTTGATTGGGTTTGCGTATAAACATTATATGAAGAAAGTATGAGTCCAAAAATTTCATAATGACAAAATGAAAACGACTTTCCTCGTTGGGGAAAGTCGTTTTTTCTTTCAGTAAGGTAAGTCTACAGTCTGATATTGTTATTAACTATAACAACAAATCACAATATATCAATAACCTCGCCTTTAAGCGCTTTATTCATGCTTCTTACGGCGCAGAATTTGCCGCACATGGAACAGGTTTCAGCATGGTCGTCCTCGGGTTTCCTGTCCTCACGTATTTTCCTTGCGGTTTCGGGGTCAAGGGCGCATTTGTACTGTTCTTCCCAATCGAGATTTTTTCTTGCGTCCGCCATTTTGTCGTCCATATCCCTTGCGCCGGGCAAGCCTTTAGCAATATCCGCCGCATGAGCCGCTATCTTTGAGGCGATAATTCCTTCTCGTACGTCATCGACGTTCGGAAGCGCCAAATGTTCCGCAGGGGTAACATAGCAAAGGAACGCTGCGCCTGCGGCAGCCGCAACCGCACCGCCTAGCGCTGCCGTTATATGGTCGTAACCCGGCGCAATATCCGTTACTAACGGGCCAAGCACATAAAAAGGCGCATTATGGCACAGCGTCTTTTGTATTTCCATATTCGCCGCGATTTGATTTAAGGGAACGTGTCCGGGACCTTCAACCATAACCTGTACGTTTTTCGCCCACGCCCTTTTTGTAAGCTCGCCAAGCCTTACAAGCTCCGAAATCTGCGCCGCATCGGTTGCGTCCGCAAGAGAGCCGGGTCTGCAAGCGTCGCCGAGCGAAATCGTAACGTCGTGTTCGTAGCATATATCCAAAATTTTGTCAAAGTATTCGTAGAAGGGATTTTCCTTCCCCGTCATGCTCATCCAAGCGAAAATTAAACTTCCTCCGCGGCTTACAATATTCATCTTGCGGTTCCCCGCCTTGATGCCGCCCATAGTTTCTCTCGTTATCCCCGAATGAAGCGTCACAAAATCCACGCCGTTCTTTGCGTGAAGCTCTATTACCTCAAGAAAATCCTCAGCCGTAAGCTGACCCAAGTCACGTTTATGATGTATCACGCTGTCATACACCGGCACCGTGCCTATCATAGCAGGACATTCGCTCGTTAATTTCTTCCTGAAAGGCTCCGTATCCCCGTGACTGGAGAGATCCATAATTGCCTCCGCCCCTAAATTGACGGCGGTCATTACCTTCTCCATCTCCATATCGTAACTTGTAACGTCCCTCGACACGCCTAAATTCACATTTATCTTAGTCCTTAAAGGCGAACCAATCCCTTCCGGACTTAGCGACGTATGGGCGGGATTTGCGGGTATCGCAACCGTCCCCTTTGCCACATACTCCCTCAAAACTTCCGCCGCTATCTTCTCCTTCTTCGCCACTACCTCCATCTGCGGCGTTATTATCCCTTTCTTAGCCGCCTCCATCTGCGTCTTATATTCCATTTCTTCCTCCTATAGTTGGGGCTTCGCCCCAAACCCCACAAGGGGCACCGCCCCTTGACCCCGCCAAAGGGCATTGCCCTCTGGACTCCCGGTTGCGTTCGCCGGAAGTTTCGGGTTATTCACAAAACCAATTATTAAAGTTTTTTCTTTCTCTTTTTTCTTTGCTACTTTCTTTTTTCTCTTTCTTTTTTACAAAAAAGAAAGAGAAAAAAGAAAGTAGGAACTACCCCGTAAACTCAAACCTCATACGAGCCGATTCGTCATTTTGCAATTGAAGGGCGAAGTCAGTGAAACCCCGAATATCCTCCGTATTCAAATAACTTATGTATTCCCCTTTGCGGTTAACGGGAATTACAATGGGAGGCATATCCATAAAAAGACAAGTATAAACCATAAGGGCGCGACCGACTCGCCCATTGCCGTCAGGGAACGGGTGAATATGCTCAAAAGCGATGTGTTGACGGCATATCGCTTCGACTTTTAGGTTGTTGTTATCGGAATGTTGCAACTGCGCTTCTAAATTTAATATCCAATCTTGCAGAGCCGAGGGTACGAGATACGGCGGTGTTGGCGTAAAATTTGCGCCTATTATTTGATTAGGAATACGCTTAAAATCTCCCGGCACGGATTCTATCGCATCTTTACACAAAATAGCGTGAACTGATTTGATAAGATTGAGCGAAAGGGGAGTTCGCATACCGATATTCGCGGTTAAAAACGGGATAAACGCCTTATAATTCACCACTTCGTACAATTCCCGCATATTCATCGGACGTGGAACGTAACCGTCTATCAGTATGCTCTTCGTTTCCCCCAAAGTCAGCGTATTCCCTTCAATAGCCGTTGAATGATGCGCCATCCT